>JAFAHH010000603.1 GCA_019237355.1 Acetobacteraceae bacterium
GCCCGGCTTGCCCAGGCAGAAAGGCTCCATCTTGCTCCATTGCTCATCCGTCAGGCAGAACCGATCCACGGCCAAACTCCTTTTCGGAGTTTGGAATCACACGCGCCGTGACCGAGGGAATCCCCAATCTCAACAGGCCCTAGAGCACGATCGCGATCAGGCGGAATCGCCGGAGGCGATCCACATCGCGTGAATCTGCTCGCAAAACAAAGCTAGAGCGCTTCCACGTGAGTGGAAACCGCTCTAGGGATTAGGGCTGGGGCGCTCCGCGAAAATCCTCGAGCACGGTCAGAAGAGCCGCGGGCCGATAAATTGTTGCGGCCGCCCCGGCTTCCTCGGCGACGGCCTTCTCTGCGTCACTAAATCTCTCCCATACAATAATCACCGCGAAACCCAGCAGCACTGCATACAGCACGCCGACAGTCGCAAACTTGAACCCGGCTACCTCATTGTTGGCGCTAAGCTTATTCAGATTCACCCGCCGGCGCACGAGAACCGGGCCGGCCATGGCGAGGATGGTGGGCAGGACGACTGCCAGGATGGCGGATACCATAATGACTGGGCAGTCAGTAACAGCACGTCTGCACGCTCTTGCCTCCAATACCGAGTATCTATGGCTGTGAAGAAAACCCGGCGGCAAGTGGCGAAGCCTGGCGGCGAGTGGACCACAGCTCCCGCTCTCGGGCCAGCCCGCGCAAAACTGTTCGGCATAGCCGCGGTCACGTGTCCGTTTCGTCCCGAGCCGTTGTGCTTGACCGATCCGGAATAAGGCCGCTCAATCCTTGGTCCGGAAGACAGCTCTCTCATAGAATGGCGCTAGGTGGCTCTCGGGTCGTGAGCTTGATGCGATTCGATCAACCACGGGTTGGCGCGGGTTCAGGCGGGTCCGCCTGAGCTGATCCTGCTCTCATTTAAGAACTGTTGAGCATGAGGCTCGACCTGAAGTCATCATGCTCTAGGATGCCACTGAAACGGGATTAAAGGAAGAAACCAATGGCAAGCATCGCCCTCATCGGCGCTGGCGGCAAAATGGGCTGCCGCATCGCCGATAATCGGGCGAAAACGAATCGCGATGTGCGCCATGTCGAGGTCAGCGAACCCAGCCGCGCACGCCTCTGCGAGCGAGGGCTTACCGCTCAGTCCGTGGGGCACGCGCTCGCCGGCGCGGAGGTGGTTATCCTAGCCGTCCCCGATAACCGGATTGGCATGGTCTGCGAGCAGCTCAACCCGAATCTCAAGTCGGCGCTTCCAGGTGGGACATTTTCAGACGGCGCTAAGCTCGCCATCGAGAAAGCCAAGCGCGAGCTGTTCCAGCCGGACTGGAAAAAGGTCTTCGAGCCCGAAGCGATACGCCGCTCGGTCTTAGACATCACGCGGGCCTGACAAGCATAAGGAGGTTTACCATGCTCAAAGCGAAAATCCTTGAAACACCTCGCGGACGCGTTGTCCTCATGGACTCCATTACGAAAGTTACAAAGGAGGATGAGGGCGCGTATGTTGTCGCCGCCTCGCATGGCGGCGCCAGCTCGGGGGAATTCGCGCTCGAAGTTCCGCTTAGCGCTGTTATTTTCAATGATGCGGGCGTCGGAAAGGAGAATGCCGGAATCGTCGCTCTTGGCATGCTGGAGCAGCGTGGGGTAGCGGCGGCAACAGTTAGTCACGAAACTGCGCGGATCGGTGATGCCCAGGACATGTGGGACAATGGAGTGATCAGCCACGTCAACCGGCCTGGTCAGGAGCGTGGGCTTGCGCCAGGGAAGCGGCTTCAGGACGTGCTGACGTCACTTTTGAGTTAGCCGGCGCCGTGGCCCCGCGCGAGGCCGGCAGGCGCGGGGCTGCAGTCTCAGCGGAAATAAAAACGTGGGGCGGGATGATGAGCAAGAAACTGCAAGACCGCGTCGCCATCGTCTTTGGCGCGGGGTCGGTCGGCGAAGGATGGGGAAATGGTAAGGCCTCGGCAGTCGCTTATGCCCGCGAGGGAGCGCGTGTGATCGCTGTCGATCTCGATGAGGCCGCCGCGGCCGAAACGTGCCAAATCATTCGCGGAGCCGGGGGACACGCCATTTCGGTGTCCGCCGATGTTACCAAGCTTGCCGAGGTCAAATCCGCGGTCGATGAAGCGAAGGCCGCGTTCGGCCGGATCGACATCCTTCACAATAATGTCGGCATCACGTCTCAGGGTGGTCCGGTCGAAACCAGCGAGGAGAGCTGGGACCGGGTCATGTCCGTGAACGTCAAGAGCATGTTTCTGACCTGCAAATGCATCCTTCCTATTATGGAAGCCCAGCGCTCAGGCGCGATCATCAACATCTCGTCCATCGCGAGCATCCGCTGGACCGGATACAACTACTCAGCTTATTATGCTTCGAAAGGTGCGGTGAACCAGTTTACCAAGGGCCTCGCAATCCAGTACGCCGCGCAAGGAATTCGCGCGAACTGCATACTTCCCGGGTTGATGGATACGCCGCACATTTACCAGCACATCACGGGTTTTCACGGTGACAGGGAGGCGATGGTGGCTGCGCGCAACGCGGCCTCACCCACGGGGCGGATGGGAGACGCGTGGGACATTGCGCATGCCGCGGTATTTCTTGCCTCCGACGACGCGAAATACATCAACGGTATCGAATTGGTCGTTGACGGCGGCCTTCATCTCAAAGTGGCTTGAAGAAACGAAATGAGCAAGTTTGATCAGCCACATATTCCGTTTCTAGTTACGCGCCGCTGGCTGCTCGCGGGGACGGGATCGATCGCCGCACCGCTGCTGCTAGCAATTGGGAGCCAAAAGGCGCACGGCGCAGATCCGGAATTCAGGCTGAAACTCGGGGATGACTTGCCGCTAGATCATCCACTGAATGTACATCTGAGCGAGGCTGCCAAGCAGGTTGCTGAGCGTTCCGGAGGCCGGCTCGTGATTGAGTTGTTTGCCAACAACCAGCTCGGCGGCGACACCGATATGATGTCGCAGTTACGAAGTGGCGCGTTAGAGATGATGTCGCTTTCGGGAAATATATTGTCCACGCTGTTGCCGCTAGCCGGCATCTATAACCTACCCTTTGCGTTCTCGAACTATGATCAGGTTTGGGCGACCATGGATGGCCCCTTGGGCAAGTTTCTGCGCGCAAAGCTCGAAGGAATCGGGCTCCATGCGCTCGACAAGCAGTGGGATAACGGCTTCCGCCAAATAACCAGCGGCACGCGCAAGATCGAGACCCCCTCCGATCTGCAGAATTTCAAAATCCGCGTGCCCGTCAGCCCACTCTGGCTATCGATGTTCAAGGCCCTTGGTGCTGCACCAACGGCGATCAATTTCAGCGAGGTGTATTCGGCTCTGCAAACCCACGTCGTCGACGGGCAGGAGAATCCGCTGCCGTTGATCGAAACCGCGAAACTTTACGAGGTGCAGAAATATGCGGCGCTTACAAGCCACATTTGGGATAGCTTCTACCTTCTGATTAGCAAGCGCGTATGGCAGCGACTCCCGCCCGATCTGCAGGCCATTCTTGCTGATACCATCAATCAGGCGGCGCTCGCGCAAAGGCGTGATATGCAGGAACTGAATTCCAACCTGCAGATCAAGCTGACCCAGCAAGGGATGGAATTCACTCATCCGGATCGTGCCGCCTTTCGCCAGGCGCTGATCAAGGCCGGTTTCTACGCGGGATGGAAGCAGAAATACGGTGAAGATGCGTGGAATTTGCTCCAGCAAACCTCCGATAAGCTTGGCTGAGATGGGCGTCGGATGAGCATTCGTTCAGTACATGCGGCGCCTCCGGATCATTTATGAGGTGCATCACGGCACCAGAACGCCGGGATTGAGAATCCTGGCCGGGTCCAGCACGCCCTTGGCCGCCTCGAGTGCCTTGGCGAACAGGGCGGGTCGCTGCTCGCGATACCATGGCATGTGGTCGCGCCCAACGGCATGGTGGTGGGTGATCGTTCCGCCAGCCGCGAGTAGCGCATCCGAGGCCCGGGTCTTGATGTGGCGCCATTGATCGAGAAGCTGGCCAGGTGTGCCGCGCACGTTAAAGGTGTAGTACGGTGCCGGCCCATCAGGGTAGACATGTGTGAACCGGGTTGAAACCGTTCCCGAATGGCCCGTCGCCTCTTTGAGCGCCTCCACGGTTGCCGTGCGTACGAGCGTATGAAAGCCCTCGAAGCGGTCCCATGTGACGGCGGTCTCGAACGTGCCGTTGATTACTCCTAGCGGCACGGTCAGTTCGCGTGCGTACGGCATACGAATAAAGGCGGTGCGCCAGCGTAAGGCCGCGTTCTCGTCAGGGTGTCGCCGGCCGCGGTGGTCCTGGATTAGTTCAATGGCGCGCGCCATCCACGGCTCTACAGGATGATCCGCGGACTCGAAACCCAAAATCAGGAGGCTCTCGCCGTAATCATTGACCCCGTAGATGCCCGCCTCTTCGTTATCGATCACACGCAGATTCGAAGGATAAAGCCCCGCTTGGCCCACGGCACGAACGGCCTTAGCGGCCGCAAAGAGATCGGGGAAGCCAAAGGCAGCCCCGCCGCGGAATCGGGGGCGGCCCTGCAGCCGCATCCATGCTTCGGTAATCACGCCGAGCGCGCCTTCCGATCCGATGATCATCCGGTCGGGACTAGGTCCAGCGCCCGAGCCCGGCAGGCGACGCGATTCCATCACCCCCGCCGGCGTGACCGTCCGGATGCTTTCGACGAAATCATCGATATGGGTGTAAAGGGTGGCGAAGTGCCCGCCTGACCGGGTCGCGATCCAGCCGCCCAGTGTCGAGAATTCGAAGCTCTGGGGATAATGCCGGATCGCAAACCCGTGCGGTTTTAGCGCCGCCTCAATCGCTGGACCTCGGATACCCGCCTGGATGCGGGCGGCGCGGCTGGTTTCGTCAACCTCCAGCACTCGATCGAGCTGGCGGAGATCGAGGCTGACAACCCCAGCATAACGGTCCCCCACGGCCGGCTCGACGCCGCCAACAACCGAGGAGCCGCACCCAAAAGGAACAACAGCAACGTTCGCACTGCTTGCCCAATCGAGCACGGCGCTCACTTCCGCTTCGCTTGAAGGAATCGCGACCAGGTCTGGCGCATTGGCAAAATCGCGCTCAAAGGCGCGGACGGTCTCGGGGTACGATTTGCCGTAAGTATGCAGGAGTCGCTCGTAAGGATCATCCCGGAATACATGGGCAATCGCGCCCGGCGCCTTGATCCTCGGCGAACGCAGCTGGATGTCCGCGATTTGTGGCGGCGTAGCGAGGTGAGGCTCGACGCCCAGGCGGTCGGCGACGAATCGGAGCATCCGCGTCCGCTCGGCCTCATCGAGCCCTGTGCCTTCGATCCCCCAGCCATAAAATTTCAAGCGGCTATTCATCGGACCCTTCCTCCATTGAGACGAAATAGCCCTGCTTTCTCGACGCGGTTCCGTCGTAGGGCGATGGCTCGGGGCGGCATCGCCAGAGCCTGAATCGCACTCTCAGAAATAAAATCTTAGAGCCGGTCGAGACCATTGCACCCGGCGCAAAAGCGTCATTGCCAGCAATCGAGTATTTCTTCCGAGCTCGCAGTCTCTACCTGTTGGCCGTAACGATTGCGATAAAGCGTGATCAGCGCATCATGGGTCTGATCGGAGGAGCTGCATAGGGCGTCCATGGGAAGTATCACGCGGTAGCCCAGATCGACCGCACCCAGTACCGTTGCAAGCACACAAACATCCGTCTCGGCCCCTGAGATGATCAGCGAGTCGATACCACCCTGGCGAAGCTTGGCGTCAAGCTCGGTCTTCAACCACGGCGAATAGATGCGCTTGTCAATCACCGTAGCGGGCGGCACGAGCTCGGCGAGCGAGGCAACAAGTTCGATCATCCGCGGATCGAGGCGCTCGGTCGTCATCGAGCGCCAGCGCTCATAATAACGGCGCCAGGCGCCATGGGCCTCCTCTGGCCGGGCAACGGGTATGAACCGGGTGAAGACGGTCCGGTCTGGCCGCTGGCGCGCGATTCGCTCTACCACGGGCAGCACACGGCGCATCCAGGGTGTGTGCCACTCCGTTTCCTCGGCAAACATGTTCTGCATATCGACGCAGAGATGCACGGTCTGGGCGCCCAGCGGCCCGAGCTTTAGCGGAGCATCTCCTTCCCTGGCGTCTGCCCGGCCATTCATGACTCGGGCACCTCGCGATCGAGCTCTTCGACCCAGACCCGTGCATTCCCGTCTGAGGGAGCGCGCCAATCGCCGCGCGGCGAAAGCGACCCGCCCGCGGAAACCTTCGGCCCGTTTGGCAGCGCCGAGCGTTTGAACTGCGCAAAGCCGAAGAAGCGCTGCAAGAATAAGCGCAGCCAATGCTTGATCTCGGCCAGCTCGAACTGGCGGCGCTTCCCCTCTGGAAAGCCCGGAGGCCAGGCGCCCTTGTCTACATCCCGCCAGGCATGCCAGGCGAGGAAGGCAATCCTCGCCGGCCGGAACCCGTATCGAAGCGTGTAAAACAAGTTGAAGTCCTGCAGGTCATATGGCCCGATTTTGGCCTCAGTACTTTGCAGCGCCGCGTCCGACCCGGCCGGAACCAACTCCGGCGAAATCTCCGTAGCGAGAATTGCATCGAGGGTTTCCAGCACCGGCGCGTCGAATTGCCGCGAGCTGATGACCCAGCGTATCAGATGCTGGATCAGGGTCTTAGGGACCCCGGCATTGACATTGTAGTGCGACATCTGGTCACCCACGCCATAGGTGCACCAGCCGAGAGCGAGTTCGGAAAGATCGCCGGTGCCGAGCACGATCCCGCCATGCTGATTCGCCAAGCGAAACAGGTAGTCCGTGCGCAGGCCAGCCTGCACATTCTCGAAGGTGATGTCGTAAACCGTTTCTCCGCGTGCGAATGGGTGGTCTAAATCGCCCAGCATCGTACGCGCGGCTGGGCGAATATCGATCTCCCGATAGCTCACCTCCAGGGACCGCATCAATCGGAGTGCGTTCGCGCGGGTTCGCTCCCCTGTTCCGAAACCCGGCAGGGTGTAGGCCAGGATATTGGTGCGCGGCAGGCCAAGCAAATCGATTGTCCGCGCAGCCACGATCAGAGCATGCGTCGAATCGAGCCCGCCGGAGACGCCGATAACGACCCGTTGCACGCCCGTGGCGCGTAACCGCTGCACCAGGCCCGCGACCTGGATGTTGTAGGCCTCGTAACAATCGAGCGCGAGCCGTTCCGGATCGGCCGGAACGAAAGGATACCGCGGAACCCGGCGTTGCAGTCCCACGTCCCCGCCCGGCGGATCGAGGCGGAATGGAATCCGGCGGTAGAGCAACTCGCCTCCGTGCCCCCGGCGATTGTCGTCGAGCGTGCCTTGTCGGGCGCGTTCCTGCCGCAACAGATCAAGATCGATATCGGCGATAGCCAGTTGATCGCCCGGCGGGAAACGCTCGGTTTCGGCAAGTAAGGCGCCGTTCTCGAAAATCCCGGTTTGGCCGTCCCAGGCGAGGTCGGTGGTCGACTCACCGGCCCCTTCGGCGGAATAGAGATAGGCCGCAAGGCAGCGCGCCGATTGCGAGCGGCACAGCAGGCAGCGGGTTTCCGCCTTGCCGATCGTTATGTTGCTGGCAGAGAGATTGGCAAGCACAGTCGCACCTGCGAGCGCGGCCTCGGTGCTGGGCGGGATGGGAACCCAGAGGTCTTCGCAAATTTCGGCATGGGCAATAAGGCCGAGTACATCTTCGGCAGCAAACAGAAGATCAGTCCCGAATGGCGCATCACGTCCGCACACCCGTATTTCTTCGCCCTCCGTCCCTTGGCCGGACGCAAACCAACGATGTTCGTAAAATTCCCGATAGTTCGGCAGATGCACTTTCGGCACAACGCCCAGCAGCTCGCCGCGATGGATGGCAACGGCGCAATTATACACCCGGCCATTATGACGCAGCGGGGCGCCGACCAGCAGCAGGGGCAGCAAGTTGCGCGACGCAACGACAAGACCGCTAACGGCCCGCTCAACCGCATCGAGCAGGGTATCTTGCAAGAATAGATCGTCGATCGCGTAGCCGGAAAGCCCCAGTTCAGGAAACACGGCGAGGGCCACGGCGTGATCATGGCATTCGCGGGCCACACGCAGTACCGCTTGGGCATTCGCTTCTGGATCGGCGAGCGTGCATCGTGTCGTGCATGCAGCGACTCGGGCGAAGCCCTGCCGGTAGATTGACCGAAATTCCATGCCTTATCCTTTTGGCAATCGCACCACGAAACGCGCGCCAATCACCCGGCCGCTCGCATCGCGCCGGTTCTCGGCCGCGATCCGGCCGCGCAGGGCCTCTACGATTTGCCGGCTGATCGACAAGCCCAGCCCGGAATGCTGGCCGAAGCGTTCCCCCCGGGGACGCTCAGAGTAGAAGCGGTCGAAGACATGCTCGAGCTTCGGTTCCGGGATACCCGGCCCTTCGTCTTCGACGGAAATCTCGATCATGTTGCCGGTTTCTCGCGCGCGTACCACGATCCGGCCCTCAGGCGGGCTGAAGCTTTGCGCATTGGCGATGAGGTTACGCAAGACTTGCACAAGCCGGCCCTCTACGGCTTTCACGATAAGGCCCGAAGCCGGCGCATCCAGCTCAAGCCGGGGGTCACCCTCTTTGCGGGTGGCATCGTCCATCTCGGCGAGGGTTCGCAAGATCGGCGCCACATCGACCGGCTCCGTGGCCGCGCGCGATAATTCCGTATCCACCCGGCTCGAGTCGTTGATGTCCGTAATCAGGCGGTCGAGGCGGGACACATCTTGCGCAATGATTCGCAGCAGCCGCCGCCTTTGATTGGGATCTTCGATCCGCCTTAAGGTCTCGATGGCGCTGCCCATGGAGCTGAGCGGGTTCTTGATCTCGTGGGCCACATCGGCAGCAAAGCGCTCGATCGCATCCATGCGCTTCCACAATGCCGCGGCCGAGCTGGATAACGCCCCGGCGAGCGCCCCGACCTCATCGCCGCGGGCCAGAAGCGACCTTGGAACCATATCGGCCTGGCCTTTGCCCTCGCGCAGCTGCGCGGCCGCTGCCGCCAGCCGCAGGATGGGCCGGGCAATCGTTCGAAAGAGGTACCAGGAAAGCAGTACCGTGAGCAGAAGGGCGAGGCCGAAGAGGGCCAAAATGGAAGAGCGGATTGCAAATAGGCCGTCATCCACCTCACGGGCTTCGCGGGTAAGGAGGATAATGCCCACGGTGTGGTGATTGGTCTCGACCGGCTCAGCGACCGTAACCAACAGGCGGTCATCCTTGGTCCGGCGGATGTAGGGCGGCATTTCCCGACCTCTTTCAGAGCTGGATAGCCGCAACTCCTCCTTCACGTCGGGTTGCCAGTCGATCCCCGGTGCTCCAGGCCTCACATCCACAAGCGGCGCGCGCTGTTCATGCGGCAGCAAAGACAGGAGGTGGTCGTAGACGCGGCTCACGACCCCCAGCCAGCCCCGATTGACGGGCGGCGGCAAGGGTTCCGCATTGCTGCCTCCGGCGGCGCTCTCCACCACCCGGCTATCGGCAATGAGTTGGCCATCCGGTGCGTAAAGCTTGGCCTGTGCGTTCGGCGTTGGGTCAGTGAGACGCCGCAGCAGCGGACGTGCCAGCTCGGGGATGAGCTTCGGGTTATCCGCTTCTCCGTCCCGAACGGCGCTCTCTCCTAAGGCGCCGGCGTAGATGCGAGCTTGCTCCCGCAGCGCCGAGACTTCGGCCTCGAGCAGGCCGTTTTGATACTGGTCGAGGTACAGCAACGCCGCAACGAGCAGCGCTAAGGGCAGCGCATTTACCAGCAAGATCCGGCGCAGCAGCGGCGAGACCAGCCGGGTCCGCGGCTCAGCCGCGAGCGCTCGCTCCCCCGTTTCCACCGGCCCAGCGAAGGCATGCGTGCGGCGCCCAACAAAAGACAAGGTTAGT
>JAFAHH010000625.1 GCA_019237355.1 Acetobacteraceae bacterium
GCTTCGGGACCACCCAAGACATAACGGCGAACGGCTTTGCGTGACGACCTACTTGCTAGAACAGCTAGAAGGCCGCGGGGGACGGTTTTTTGGCGCGCGCGTGATTCGCTGTTAGGTCGAACGCTTGGGGCTTGGGCCTTTGTCGCAGAATCCCTCTGGGTCTATCCGCGAGTCTATCCGCGAACCCCTTCCATCCTGGGTGGGCCGGACCCTCGTCCATAACGAGCGAACCAAGTTGCTTGCCAATGCGCTGGATCGGGCCTCCACGGGCCTATTCATGGTTGGCGTGGCGACTCCAGCGGCTAGCTCGCTCTACGGCTCCACGCCGCACATCGGAATCGCCTTCCTGATGGTGGCGTTTTACGTGTGGCTCTTTGCCGCGTTCCGCTTGCATATGCTGGCCCGGCGCGTGCTCAAAGGACTGCGGGAATGACTGGTTTCACATGGTTCGCGCTTTTCGGCGTCCCAGCCAGCGTGGTCGCTCTGGCCTGGGTAGCTGTGCGGCTGCACGAGCGCTGGGTGCGCGTTTGGGATACCGCGCACGGGTGGTTCCCTGAGCAGCCGGGCGAAGTCGCAGAATCGGGGGATAGTCGTGAGATATACCGGCCTCGCGCACGCTCCTCTGAGGGAATCGTCATACGGCACGGATCAAAGAACGCCCAGCGCTGAGGCACGAGTCGCAGAATCCTTGATTATGGAAAGTCGCCGGAAATCCTCGCGCAGTATCGGCCAGCATTGATCGCCCTGGGTCAGTAGAACCGGCCACCGATACTGCCAATCGGGTCCCGCCAGGCCATCCTGGCAGGCCGCGAATACTTTGGCCCTATAGGCCCTTCAACCAGAACCCGAGCAAGGTTCCGATCGTGGCGACGGCCCACTTCTGGCAGTGGTCGTCGTATTTGCGGGATAGAATCACGAAGAGACTGGCAGCGAGCAGCACGGCGCTCAGGCCCGCTTGGATGGCGGTCTGAATCGGGAATGGCTGGGGCAGTGGGTTATTGGCGTTGGGGACGAGGGCATCAGCCGTGGTGTTTAAGGCGTGGTCTACGGGCTTATGGACGGTGTCGAGGCGCTTATGGATGGTGTCGAGGCCCTCGCGGTCCTCATCAGGGAGGGGAATCTCAATCCCGAAAAGCCTAATGGCGCCGCGGCTCACATGGGGGGCGTTGGGGACCACATCCCACGTCGAAACCCGCGTGTACAGCCAGAGCAGGCCGACAGCAGCGGCAAAGATAACGATTGGGGTGCGCATCCATAGCGTTCTCATGGTGCCGTCGAGCTTAGTGCCCGATCGTTCACCATCCCTGAATTTCGCGCTGCTAAGGCTCGACCGAGCCTGCCAGACCGGCGTGCCTCACGCGATTACTTGAATCCGCCCAAGCTCGAACGGCGGGTCCGGCGGCCCCGTTTCCCCTATGTCCGAGAGCTGGTTCGCTCGGGCCACTTGCTAAGCGGCGCCGCACCCGTCGGCGCCGCTTTTGTTTGCCGCTGACGCGGCTCCGACAAAAATTGCATTGCATCCGATTCGGCGCATTGCCGAATCGCGAAACGTGTGGCTTAGGTTCGCAAAGAGAGAAGCAAGGGAAAAGAGGCCCGTGCTCAGTGCGCGAGAGATTGAGGAGAAGGTAGCCGCCGCGCTGGAGCAACCGGCCGTGACTGTGATCCACGTCGCCCGGATATTGCGGGAGGCGCGGCAAGGGCTATGGCCCAACCCTGGTAGTGGCCGCCGCAGGCCAAGGTTAGAGCCAAGACACGCGGCCAATATCATGGTGGCCGCCGAAGCCGGGCCGCCCGCAAGCGGACCGAGCACAGTCGCCCGGTATGGTTCGCTCCGCCTCGAGGCGATCTACCGCACCAGCTTTGATAGCGAGGGCCGGGAGCAAACGGACCAGGAATTTTGGGGCGGCAAACTAGAGCATGCGGTCTACCTGGGGACCTACCTGATCCCCGTTGCCGGCAGCCTTATCGACACGATGACTACGTATATCGAAGGCTTTGCCCAATCGACTGCGGGCGACTTCATAGAAAAACTGCCATTCTCGGTTCAGATCGAGCTGGATGAGCACAATCCCCGGGCTACGGTTCAGGTCGCCGACGGACCTCGCCGGTATAGCGCGGTGTATTTGCCGCCCGAGGCGTTCTTGCCCGCCGAATCGGCGGAGGCCGCTCATTCCCGGCCGGAAGCGGAGCCCGCAATAACCCGCACAGTCACCTTCTGGCCCGCGGTGTTCCGCCGCATGGCCGAGATTTGCAAAACGACCGCCACTCCAGTTTCGAAACCAGCCCCGCATGCCAGTGCGGGAGCCGAAAACGAAAGCGCCGCCCTGCCAGGGGCGGCGCCTTCTGACCAGTCCGCAACCGCTGCTGCTATGCACCGACTGCCGGGGACCGAGAACACCCCGGAAAATACGGTGCGAGAGAGAGACACTCAAGCGGATAGCGATTCGTGGGCTGGGCTTTGCCAACTCCAACCGGAGAAGCCCCATGCCCGCTATCGGACCAAAAAGTCCGCCATCCGGCCGCCGGATCATGCTCCCGCGAGTGCCGCGTGAGATAAAGACCCGTTTTGGCATCTATGTGCCGTATAACCGCCTCTATAAGGGCGCGCTGAACGGCACGCTTCCAATCGACCAGGACCCGGCCAGCGGCCGGTATTCGGTGGCCGAGGAGAAGCTGCCCGAGATCGCGGCGGCGTTCGCCCCCGCCGAATCCCCCATCGCCGCATAGAAAAAGCCCGCCAAGCACACGCGCCGGCGCGCGCCTGACGGGGCAATAGATCCACAATTCAGCGCCTCCTTATAACAGTCTGCCCCGCCTCCTTCTAGCCGCCGGTCGCGTCCTCACCAGGACGTGCCGAATGCCAAACGACCTTCTTCCGGACTATGTTGTCCTCGCAGACCCCTCGCTGCTCCCGCTGCCGGTGGGGGGCTTCCCGCACCGAATTGCACTGCTGCCGGGCGAAACGACCCTTGAAATGGTGCGAGCCGAGCGGGGCTTTATCGCCACGTTCCTAGTTGAGCCTGACTGCAGCGACGAAGCCCTAAACAGCCGGGCGCTCACTGAGTATCTCGACCGGCGGATCGCCGTGCTGGTCTACGCTAGGCGTGCCCGCGAGCTCCGGCCGTTCCTGCGCCGTGAGGACAGGTTCAAAGCGCGCGGCTACACGCTGACGGTGCTGCTATGAGCGGCGCTGCTACTCGCCTGGTGGTCAGGCAGATCCGCATCGAGTCGATTGTGGTCACTCCGCGGCTGCGGGAACTCTCGATTCCCCGCGTCAATGCTTTGGCCGAGAGCATGCGGCAAAGCGGGCTGATCCATCCGATCACGATTCGCCGGCAGAATGGCAGCTACACTCCCGAGCTAGTGGCCGGCGCGCACCGACTCGAAGCCGCCAAGCGCCTGGGCTGGGAAACGATCTCCTGTGCACTGGCGCCGAGTGAGGATGATGACCGCGCGGCCTTGATCGAGATCGATGAGAACCTCGTCCGCAATGAGCTCTCGCCGGCGGAACAGGCAATTCATATCGACCGCCGGAAAGAGATTTACGAGCGCCTGTATCCTGAAACCAAACACGGGACTGCTGGCAATGGCCGCAAGAAGAGTTCTCAAGTTGAGAACTCTACTCCGGCCCCTCGCTTCACGGTCGACGCTGCGGCGAAGACGGGCCGGAGCGTTGCCAGCGTCGCCCGGGATGCCACGCGGGCAAAAGCGATTCCGCAGATCGCGGATGTCGTGGGCACCTCTCTCGATAAAGGCGAGGAGCTAGACGCGCTTGCGAAGCTCGCACCCGACAAACAGGCCGAGATCATCGGCCGCGCAAAAGCCGGCGAGCGTGTGCGCGCCAAACTGGAAGTGAAGAAGGTCAAGCGCGCTGAGAAAGAGGCGGCGCTTGCAGAACGCACCAAAGCGGAATCAGAAAAGCTCGGAACCAAAGTTTATGGCGTGATCCTTATCGATCCACCGTGGCGCTTTGAGCCATGGTCCCGCGAAAGCGGCCTGGATCGGGCCGCCGATAATCATTACCCAACGATGACATTTGAGGAGATAGCCGAGCGCCGCCCCCCTGCGGCCCAGAATTGCGTGATCTTTTTATGGACCACGGGGCCGATGGCGCACCTCGCGCACAAGCTCTTGGATGTGTGGGAGCTTGAATACCGGGCTCAGTTAATCTGGGCGAAGGATCGGACTGCCCACGGATATTGGTTCCGAAGCAAGCATGAAGTTCTGCTCGTTGCCGTAAAAGGCGACGTCCCGGCCCCTGCGCCAGGCGAGCAATTCGACTCGGTGATCGAGGCGGCTGTCAGGAGGCACAGCGAAAAGCCTGCCATTTTCCACGAAATCATCGAGAAGTTGTTCCAGAACGTGCCGAAGTGCGAGATGTATGCCCGCGGCGCGCTGCGGGAGGGATGGGACCCTTGGGGCAATGAGGCCCCCCTGGATATCGACCCCGGTGACGCCGCATGAGCGCCGCCACGTCCGCCGGCATCGGCCTCGATCACATCAAGTCACTGCTTCTCGACCAGCTAGAGAACCTGGCCGAAACGCTGCTGGGCAAGCCGTCGCTTCGCAAGGGCCGGTCCTGGCGATGGGGGAACAAGGGCAGCCTTTCTCTGGTGATACAGGGCCGCAAGCGCGGCACCTGGTTCAGCCATGAAAGCGCCGAAGGCGGCGGCGTCTATCAGCTCGTCCAACACGCCCGCCGATGCAGTTTCATTGATGCTCTAAATTGGGCGAAGCAATGGCTGGGTATCGGTGACGACACCTACAAGGCCGATCCGGTCAACGAGGAAGCGCAACGCGAGCACGCGCAAAAGCAAGCGGAAGCAGAGGCCGAAGAAGCTGCCGATCGCGCCCGCAGGATCGCCTATGCGCAACGGCTGGCGCAGGAATCATCGCCGCTCGCCGGAACCCTGGCCGAGAAATATCTCGTCCACGAGCGCGGCATTCCGTGCCCGCCGGGCGGCTGGCCGGGAGCGGTTCGGTATCATGCGCCGTTTCATGCCCCCAGCCCGTCGTTGCTTGTCGTCGCCACCACTGGAGGCGGCACGATCCAGGCGACGCAGCGCGTCCGGCTGACCTGGGAAGCGAAGAAGGCGAAAGACGCGGATCCGGCAAAGCGCACCAACGGCTTTCTGGATGGTGCGGCAGTGCGCCTACCCGGCGCCGATGATGGCCCACTATTGCTGGCCGAAGGTCCCGAGACCGGGCTGAGCGTGTGGGCCGCAACCGGGCATGAAACATTGATCGCGCTCGGCAGCTTCGCCAACATCACACCGCCTGCTGGGCGCCAAGTGATCGTGGCCCGCGATGACGATAAGCGCTGGAGCCCGGCTGACCGGAAATTGCGCGCAACCGTCGCCGGTTGGCGCGATGCGGGCATCAACGTTGCAATCGCTACGCCCTGGCCGGAGCGACGGCAAGACAAGACCGATTTCAACGATACGATTAAGACGGGTGGTATTGCGGCCGTTCGTGCGCGCATCGAGGCCGCGCTTAACCCCACAGGCCCCACGCGGAAGAGATATCCGGTAGCCGAGGCCCGGCGGATTCTGGACTCGGCCATATCCCGGTTCCTCGCTGAGGCGGGCGCGCACGATCCCGAAAGCGAGGCGCCGCCGCCTGTTCATGCGATCCGCGTTGATGTTGGCGTTGGCAAGTCGCTCATTGCCCGGCGCGGCATTGCAAAAATGCTGGCCGGTATGCGGAAGGATGGGGACAAGCGGACAATAGTAATCGCGGTGCCCACTCATAAGCTTGCCGAGGAACAGGCCCTCGACTTCGAATCGCTGCCCGAGGCCCGCGCCGCCGGCCTGACCGCCCGCATCTGGCGCGGGCGTGAGGCCGACGACCCTGATACGCCTGGCAAAACAATGTGCCACGATCTCGAGCGCGTGGCCGATGCGCAAGCCGCTTGCGTCGAGGTGCAAACCGCTGCCTGCAAGCGGAAGATGCCGGACGGAAGCCATGCGGTTTGCCCGTTCTTCGAAACGTGCGCCTACCAGCGCCAGCGGCAGCAAAGCGCCGACCTATGGTTCGTCGCCCACGAAATGATCTACACGCAGAAGCCCGCTGCAATCGGCGATGTGGCAATTGTGGTTGTCGATGAAGCCGCATGGCAGGACGGCTTGGAGGGCACGGGCAACCCGTTCGAGCTGTCGCTGGATACCTTGCAAGCAACCGATGAAGTGCCCGGCAGCAGTCCCCTCAATACAATGCGCTTGATATCTTTGCGGCGCCTCGCATTCCAGGCGCTGCAGTCGAAGCCGGATGGTCCGTTGCGGCGGGAGTGGCTGATCGCCGCTGGCTTTACGCCAGAGGGCGCGGCCGAGGCCCGGGCGCTCGAGTGGATGCGCAAGGTCGATCCCAAAATGCACCCGCGGATGAGTCGCGAGGAGCGCAAGGCGGCCCGCGCCGCGGCTGCGGGCAACCGCACCATCATGAGGCTCGCGATGGCCTGGCGGTCAGTAGAGGCACTGGTTGCGGAAGACGGGCCGGAAGCATCGGGCTGGGCTGCGCTGGCGCTCAAGGAGACCGCCCACGGCATTGTGCGAATGCTTGAGCTGAAGGGGCGTAGGCCGGTTCGGGAGGGCTGGCAGGCGCCGACACTTATATTGGATGCCCTCCTTGATCCTGATTTAGTTCGGCCGTTCTGGCCCCAGGTCGAGCTGACCGCCAACGTCGCGGCCGAAGCACCGCATCAGCGCATATGGCAGGTTACCGACTCCAGCTACAGCAAGCTCCGGCTGCAGCAACGGGATGACGTGCCCGAGGAAGATCAGCGCCGCCGGGGCCGGAACCTGCGGGACCTGCATGCGAAACTGGCCACAATCGGCCGGGAGCACGCGCCGGGCCGGGTGCTGGTCGTGGCTCAGCAAGTCGTCGAGGAAGCCCTGCCCTCGGCCGGGCCGCTACCACCGAATATCGAACTGGCGCACCACAATGCCGTCGCCGGACGGGATGGCTGGAAAGACGTCACCGGCCTGGTGGTGATTGGCAGGACGGCGCCGCCGCCCGCTGACGTTGAGCAGATCGCCGAGGCCCTGACTGGCAGGGCCATATCGCCCCTCAAAGACTGGTATCCCCGCGCCTGCACCGGCCGGGAGATGGCCAATGGCGTCCCGATGGAGGCCGAAGCCGACCGGCACCCGGATCCCGTAGCCGAGGCGATCCGGTGGCAGATATGCGAGGGCGAGCTCGTGCAGATCATCGGCCGCGGCCGGGGCGTAAATCGCACGGCGGCCGATCCGGTCGAGGCCCTGGTCCTGACCGATGTGCCGTTACCGCTCCCGATAGACGGCACCTTGTCCCAAGCCGACCTGGCACCCGCGCCAGCCGAGTTGATGCTCGCGGCCGGCGGCATCGCGTTCGAGAACCCGGGCGACGCTGTCACCGCCTACCCCGGCCTATGGGCCAGCCGAGAGACAGCTAAGAAGGCTCTAGGGCTGGGTTTCTGGTCGAGGTTGGGGAAAATCCCTAATAGGGAATTCCCTATTAGGGTTTTTCCCCAACTTCACGCAGACAGCCCCCCCTATCTGAGCAGGATCACATACCAAGTAACTGGCCCCGGCCGGTCCGCGGCCGTGGCCTGGGCCGACCCGGCGCTGGTGCCCGACCCGGCCGCCGCGCTGGAAAGGGCGCTCGGCCCCTTGGCCTGGTGCCGGGTGGCCGACCCGCCTTCCGCCAGGTCGCCTGACCCGCCGGCCGAGCCGGCGGCAAATCCCGAACCGCTGCCGCCTGACCCGCCGATGCAGCCCGAGGCACCCGCCCCCGAACGGCCTGCGTTCGTGCCCGTCCGGCACATTGTAGTGCGCCCGGAGCCGCCTTGGCCCGAACCATCTCCCGGGCCGGAGGTCTGGCCTATGCCGCCGCCTATATGGCCGCATGGCCCGGGTGCCAGCCCGGCTGCTGGATGGGGGTAGTAGGGGGGTCGAAACTTTTTTCGGAACCGTTACGCCACCAGGCCGCCGCAAACATTCTTCGCGGCCAGTTTTGGCCATTTTTGGAGACACATGAATGAAGGGCAGAAAGCCGACGCCTATAAGCATCCTCAAGACCCGTGGCACTTTGCGAAAAGGACGCCACGGGAAGCGCATGCAGGAACCGAAGCCCTCCGGCGATCTTTCCGAGCCGCCCGAGTGGCTCACGCCGAGTCAGCAAGAGATTTGGCGCGAAGCAGTCGCTAACGCCCCAGCCGGTGTTCTCAAGGAGATCGATCAGGGCGTCTTGACTGTTTGGGTCACTGCCGTTGACCAGCACCGCACGGCGATAATGCAGCAAGCGAAGCTCGATGCCGACGCCAGGTTGCCGTTGCTGGTTAAATCGCGTGACGGCGCCGCAGCCCCATCACCATATTTGCGGGTCGCAACCAGGGCCGCCGATCTCATGCTCGGGCCGCGGCCGAACTTGGATTTACGCCGGCATCGCGCCCACGGCTTGCCGGCGCGGGCGCAACGCCCACCGCGCCTGATCCCAACAGTCCTTGGGCTAGGCTGAGGATTCTGCAAGGCGGCCGTGCCGATGATGAGCCGCCAGCGTCGGCCTAATGCACGACCCCGGGCGGCTTGAGCGGATTATGGCGCTAATTCCGCCCGAT
>JAFAHH010000643.1 GCA_019237355.1 Acetobacteraceae bacterium
CATCTTACTCGCGCGGCACTCCAGTGACTGGACGCCGCGCCGGGGGGATCATCAATATTTCATCGCTGCTGGCGTTGAGTGGCACAGTGCCACCGAACCCACTGCCGTATCGGGCGGTCTACGCTGGCGGGAAGGCCTACATGCTTGCCTTTACCCAGGCCCTAGCTGGAGAGCTGCGCGGCACGGGCGTGCGCATTCTCGTCTGCTTGCCTGGTCGCGTCACGACTGAGTTCCATACTTCCCAAGGCATCGACATCACCAAGCTGCCGCCAATGATGACCGCCGATGACCTGGTAACCGCGACGCTGAGCGGGCTGGCACAGTGCGAGACTGTGTGTGTCCCGGCGCTTGCCGATGCAGTGTTGTTTGACCGGATCGGCGACGCCCAAGTCGCGGTCTTACATGCCGCTGCCCTGCAACCGGCACTCGCGGAGCGCTATCTGTAAGTAAGCATCCAGGGCGAGTGTCAACCCGCCGCGTTTCGCGAACGCGGCTGATTTCATCCCGCCCTACTTGCTGCCCAGGCATCAGGCGTCGCAGCGCAGCTCCCTCTCTGTGGTGGTTTGGCTCCCCGCCAGCCAGTGCACGCACCTGCTGGTGTGACCGATGCCCGGATTGAAGACGTTGCAGGGGTCGAGCGCCTTGTAGTGTGCCGCGAGCGGGGGCTTGGCGTAATAGAGGTGGCCCACGTTGTGCTCGGCCGGATATTCCGCGCCGCGAGCATCGAGAAGCTTCCAGATCGCATGCTCGACCTCCATCGGATCGTGGCCCTTCTTGACGATGTAATCCTGGTGAAACACCTGGCAGAAGAAATGACCGTAATATAGCTTATGCGCCAGCTTTGAGGTAATGTCTTCCGGCAGGCGCTCGAACCAGTCTGTCCCGTTCCGCGGCAATGCGATGTCAAGCGCGACGATGTCCTCGACCTCCCGGCGATGGATCGCGCGATAGCGAATCGCCGCACCGGCGGTCGCGAAGCGGTGCAGAAAAGCCTTTGCCCCCTCCTGGGGCGTGCATTCGAAAAAGTCGCCCTGAGCCGTGGGGAAAACGGTCGTGAGATATGCACGCGCTTCCTCGACGCCCTCGTCGGCCATGCGCAGCATCAGATGGTGCTCGAAGCGATCATGATAGTCGTAGAGGCGCTTCGGCAGATGCCGCGGTAAAATCCCGCTGACCGCCTGCATGACCCTGTCGGAAAGGTCGTGGGGGATGAAACTGGAGCGCTCGAAGAAACCATCGAGACGACCCTTTACCGCGAACATCGCCGGGAGACTATCGGTCCCGAGATGCTGGATCCAGCGGAACATGTCTCTGCCATATAGCTCGGCGATGGCAAAGGCATCGCGGTGCAAGTACTCGCCTTGAACCGGTAGCGAGTCGAAATTCGCGAGAACATGCCGTCGCAAAGCCATGAGCTCTGCCGGATCGTTGGTGCCGATGTAGAAGTCCGCAATGCGCTTTTCCTTTGGGAACGTATCGAGCCGAACCGCCAGCACCATGACCTTGCCCGCGGAACCGGATGATTCGAACAACCGCCTAGGATCGGCGTTGAACCGCGCCGGCGTCGGTGCGCCGATCTCGCGTACATGCTGCTGGTATTCGTGATCCGAGCATAAACGGCTTGGATCGTCGTCGATGTCCTCCGGTCGGAAGTTGCCCTTCTCGACATTGGCCAGCATGGTCTCCGGGTCATTTCCCAACCGGATGCCCAGGTGGTTGACCAGCTCGACCTTCCCTGCCTCATTCACCCGGGCGAACAGCGTCGCCTGCGTGTAGGCCGGACCGCGGCGGATCAGCGCTCCGCCCGAATTGTTGCATATGCCACCGAAAACAGACGAGCCAATGCAGGACGAGCCAAGGACAGAATGCGGATTTCTGCCGATCGGGTTCAGCAGCTTTTCCAGATCGAACAGCGTCGCACCGGGCAGGCACACCACTTGCCTGCCCTCATTAACCAAGTGAATCGTACCGAGCCGCATCGTGCTGACGATAACGACGTCGCGGTCGTAATCGTCGCCGTCCGGCGTTGACCCGCCGGTCAAGCCGGTATTGGCGGCCTGCATGATCACGACTTTACCGGCGTCAACGCAGGCATTCAGAACTCGCCACTGCTCGACGAGGTTGCCGGGTCGCACCACG
>JAFAHH010000681.1 GCA_019237355.1 Acetobacteraceae bacterium
GCAGTCGCCCAGATTATTAATAAGGCGATCGAGGCTTGCCCCCGGATTCAGGGAGCCCCCCCTTCCTAAAGGGAGGCTCAGCCGTCTGGAGATTCCTCCGGCTCGCTGTCCGCCGAAGCCAATCCGACGCGCTGCGAAAATTCATACATCCCGGCGCCTTTCAAATCGCCGAGCTTGAACTCCGCAAAGCCCATCAAAGTATGAAGGCGTGTGCCATCCGGACCCGGCCGCGAGAGCATAATGAAGGTTCCAGGCTCGCCTTCAATCGATAGTTGCGCACCATTAAGTTGCGTGGCTGCGGCCCTGATGCGTTCAGGCGCAGTCAGCGATGGTGCGAGCTTGATGTCGATTTCCCGCAGGCTGCAACTCGTCCACTGACCCCCGCGGAAGACTCGCGCGATCCGATGCTGAGCGTCACCATCGAGCTCGAGGGCGCGTGCCTCGAAAGCATCATGCCCCCTAGGCCGGGAAAAATTCGACCACACCATTCTGCGCGTCACGAACTTCTGCGGACCCAAACCTGTGAATGAGGCCCCCAGTCGAAAATTTGCCTCGAAGGCGCGCCGGTTGTTGTTAAGCCGGATGGCTCCATGCAGCCGGCCAAAAGCCGCGTGCGGCGGGGTCATCAGTGACAGTGCCTGTTGCTGCATACGCGAGGCGCGCGCCTCCGCGAAAAGCTCGTCAAGTTCTACCAGCAGGTCGCTGAACGAAGCTGCCGCCCCATCGAACTCAAGCGTCGCCTCGACCTCGGTCGCCATATCCAGCCGGCCGGCAGCAAGCGCTCGTTCGACGCTGAGATAGGCAGTGCCGTCATCGACGATCACCGCGGGTCCTCGAAAGCATAGCTTCCCACCCGGAGCGGCATTCAAGCTTAGAGGACCAATTGAGAGCCTATTACCGTTGCGTTCAGCCTTGCCTTCAGCGGTAAACAGGGCGACACGGCAGCGATCGAACAAAATCATAATTCGGCCGCCCGCCGCCCCCGGTCCGAAGTCGAAACTCACCATGCCGCCGAGCTGTGTCGCAGGGTCGTAGAATTCGATACCAACTCGCGACGGCGGCGCACTCGATGCAACCGTCTTTCGAGGCGGTGGCGGCGCCATCTGGCGAATTATATGGACAGGAGGATAAAGCCCGGCCGGGATCTCCTCGCGCGATGCTGCTTCGTTATCAACGAAAGTATCGCTTATCGCCGCGATCGCACGTTCGCGTAATTCGCCGGGCAGCCGCAAAGCAACCGACATTTCGAGTTGCAACGCATTGAGCACACCCTCCGTCGCCATCGCAGCGAGCTGCCGCAGGGGCACAGCCTCGGAACTGGCGTGGCGCGGGGTAAAGCCTTGCAGCAGGTTCTGTGCAGCACCGCCAGGGTAGCGCAGGCCAAAAGTGGGATTAATTTGCGCATCACGCAGACGCGCTGCCAGCGCGCTTACCGGCCCTCGAATAAATGTATTGTTCGCGGAAACGTGCGCGCCCGGGGGCGGGCGCAATGTGCCGCCGACATCTTTGAGGCCCAGACCCAGGTCAATGCGGGGCTCGATTATATTCCATCCATGAATCAGCAGCACAGTTGCATGACCGCTGCAGCGAATAATGGCGGCGAGCTGTTTGACGATCAATTCGAGCAGCCACGGCGCGCGCTGCATAATTTGCGACAGACGGTTGCAGTCAAGCTCGTTGCGGTCCATCGCCGTGTTGATCAGCGCTCGCGCACCGAGGCGGCCGGCAATCTCGCGAGTTATTTCAGCGGTTTCCAAGTCGTTGACTTTTGGATGGAGCGCGCCACGCGCCGCCGCGCCAGCGCGTCCGCCATGCGGCGCGATCAGCAGAAACGGCGCGTCGCCGTCAATAATTTCGAGCCATGATGCGTATCCGTCGGCGCTCAGTTCCGTCATTGATCCTTCCAGGTTCAGGCGCTGCGCCGCACCGGTGTTCCATCATGAGGCGCGGCGAGCCGGGCCGTATGAAAATACAGCACGAAAGACATCGCAAAATAATAAACGATGAATGCAAGCGACGTGTATAGCAGCAGCGGGTTGTACGATGGCGCCGCCGGAAGCATCAATGCCGTGACCACCGCCCAAATGAATGCCAGCGTCA
>JAFAHH010000092.1 GCA_019237355.1 Acetobacteraceae bacterium
GTACTTATGCAATAGGACGTGAACCGTTTCCATCGACTGCCCGTCAGAACCAGGTTTGCGGAATAATCAGGACATCACCTGGCAACATCTCCACATTTTGGCTGATATCGCCATCTTTGATCAGATCGCTCAGCCGGACGTTCAGGGTCCTTCGGCTTGGCCCGGAACTGCGGACGATGACGGCGCTATTGCCGGCCGCGTACCGTGTCAGGCCCTTGGTAGCGATCATCACGTCAAGCACGGTCATGTGCTCCCGGTAGGGGATGGCCGCGGGCTCGGCGGCCTCGCCGATGACCCGCACTTGGCGATCGAACGGTCCTACAAATCCGCGCACGATAACCGTGACGTTTGGATCGCGTATGTATTCCTTGAGCCTTTGCTCAAGCTCCCTGCTTAGCGCAGGCGGCGTCTTACCGGCAGCGGTGACATCCTGCACCAGCGGCATTGAAATCCTGCCATCTGGCCGAACCGGCACTTCGGTGGATAATTCTGGCGAGCGATATACGAAGATCCCGAGCACATCCCCCGGGCCGATTACGTAGACATCTTTGGCGGCAGCGGCGGCTTCGGCGGCCCGCTCAGCCTCCGAAGCGGCGGAAGGCCGCGGCGGCCCGCACGAGCTTACGACGCATATTGCTGACGCCAGACAAGCCGCCACCAGCGACTTTTGTACGGACCAAGGACGCAGGCAGATGCGACCCGGCAGCATGCGCATCGGCAGGGACGGCAAAACGGTGCACAAACTGCGGATCACGGTTCCCTCGATCGACAAAAGCTGATGCCGAAACCCGAAGCCCGGGTTCCAGCCGCGTTTAGGCGCGGAAGGAATTGAACCTCCCCCTCTGCCGTGTGTCGGCAGCGCTCTACCACTGAGCTACACGCCTGCACAGTTGATAACGACCCAAAGCCCGGCAGCCTTATTTCCGAATCTCCATGTTGAACACGGATCTGAGCGAGGCTGGATAGGCCCATTTCTCCTATACCATGAAAAACCCACGCACTCAATCGATTTTCAGGCGAGAAAGTAGAAGACATCCAGCCTCTTTTGTTGTATCACTCGGGCTGTTCACGAGACAACCTTCTGTAATCAATACTGCTTACCGACGCGCCACCGTGACATGAAGGCGTAAATAAACCTTGACGAGCCAGCTACTTTTTACACACTGCGCCCGTGCGGTCCGATTTTGTGAGTGGAATGACGTGACCCGTTCCGCTACGTTGCGTAAATGGGCCGCGAGGGAGTTTCCTCCCCCGAGCTATACCATCCTTAAAGAATACAATCCTATGATGGAGCAGATAAGCCGCAACCCAGCGCCGCTGGCGCAATACTGCGGTCGCCATCGTGGGGGCTCGGCCCCTCACGCGCGGTGGCCCCTGTGTCACGGGTTCGGGTTGTCCTGGCTTCGCTAGCGGGGGGCGGCAATGACTCGCGTGTTCGGACACTATGTCTCGCTCGAGATGACGCTGCTCTGCGTCATCGAGCTGTTGCTATCATTCCTGCTGATCTATGCCACGTTGGTTTTCGGCGGTCTCGAGCTGGGGGCGCCTGGTCTTACGGCCGCCGCCGCCGATCTTGCCGCGGGGCTTGCCTTCACCATTGGGGCTATGGCGGTCACAATTGGACTCTACCGGCCAGAGATTTGCCGAGAGCGCCGGCGTCTCCTGGTTAACGCCGCGGTCACTGGCGTGCTCGCTTTTCCAGCGGTTCTCCTGGTCAGCGAGGCGCTTCACGTGAGCTTAAGCCAGGAATATGTCCTATGGCTGGCCAACGTCCTCGTGGCGTGGATGCTGGGGCTGTTTGCGGTCCGGGCGCTGTTTGGCCTCGTGATGCGCCAGAACGTATTTACCCGCCGGGTTTTGGTTATCGGCGAAGGAGCGCGCGCCGCCCAGATCCGCTCGGCGATCAACACCCGGCTTGGTCCGGCGGCCGCCGCTGAGTTGCATGAACCTCTTTCACTCGAGGTCTTGAAGCGCAACCGAATCTCGGCGGTGGTCGTGACCAGCGAGGCCCGACCATCGATGCCTACCGACGCGCTTCTCCGCTGCAAGCTGAGCGGGGTGCGTATCCTCGACGAAGCCCGATTTTCCGAACAGCAGCTTGGCTATATCAGCCTCGATGACATTGCGCCTGAATGGATGGTGTTCGCGGATGGTTTCCATGCAAGCGCGGTTCAGGACGGGATCCGGCGGCTTAATGACATCCTGATCAGCCTCGGTGTCCTCCTGTTTACCCTCCCACTGATGTTGGCGATCGCTTTGCTGATCAAGCTCGATAGCCCAGGTCCGGTCCTTTACCGGCAGGAGCGGGTCGGCTTGCACGGCCGGGTATTCACGTTGTTCAAGTTCCGGAGTATGCGCGTGGACGCTGAAGCCGGCGGCCGACCGCGCTGGGCGGCGCAAAATGACCCCCGTATTACCCGTATCGGAGCGTTCATCCGCGCCACGCGGATAGATGAGCTCCCGCAGCTACTCAATGTATTACGGGGCGAAATGAGCTTCGTAGGACCCCGGCCGGAGCGCCCCCATTTCGTCGATCAGCTCGCGCCGATCATACCGTTCTACGAGCATCGCGCATCCGTGAAACCGGGAATTACGGGCTGGGCACAGGTGAATTATCCCTACGGCGCCTCGGTCGAGGACGCGCGCGCCAAACTCTCGTATGATCTCTATTACGTGAAAAATCGCAGCCTTTTCCTGGACCTGCTGATCCTGGTGGCAACCGTACGGGTCATCCTGTTCCAGGAAGGCGCGCGCTAATCGAACGGCTCACTGTTGCAAGGGGGTGAGGTTTTTTTGCTGGACGAGTGCTCATGATCTTGGGCGCTCCTGCGATCGTTTTGCTGCACGCTCCATGCGCCGCGGTTTACGCGCTGCTGGCTAGCCTGATACTGGCGCGGGGGCGGCCGAGCCGCTGCGGCGCATGGTTGGCCGGAGCCTCAGTCGCCACAGCAGGTTGGGCCCTTGCCGTTTGCGTAAACTGGACGGAGCCCACTTCTGGTCCGCCCGCCTGGCTCGAGATCATGCGCTCGGCGAGCTGGTACGGTTTCCTAGTACACTTATTGCGCCGCTCCACCAGCCAGAACCGAATGCTGCGGCGAGTGTTTGTCACGATGGGATTGATTGCGCTTCTGCTTATTCTGGTGCTGCCGGCTTTTGAGCTGATCGAGGGGGCCGGTGGCGCAACGCAGGTAAGCACAAGCCTCTTCGTACGGCTCGGCTTCTCTATCGGGAGCATTCTGTTAATCGAGAACATATATTTCAACACTGCACAGGATGCACGGTGGCACATCAATCTGCTCTGCATCGCCTTGGGTGGAACTTTTTTATATGATTTAGTCCTGTACTCCGACGCGGTCTTGTTCCGGCGGGTTTCGCCCGTTTTGTTCGAGGCCCGGCCCGTTGTCGTGACCTTGGCCGCGCCGCTGATCGCTATTGGTGCCTCGCGCCAACGGCATTGGGAAATTCCAATCCACGTATCGCGCACTGTCGTGTTCCACAGCGCCACGTTGATGGCGAGCGGGATATTCTTGCTCGGTCTGGCCGGGGCTGGCGAGGTATTCCGGCGGAACGGCTCGGAATGGGGCCTCGTTGCCGAAATCAGCTTGATTTCGGGGGGAATATTAGCTGTTGCGGTCATGCTCACGTCCGGATCGGCTCGCTCCCGCCTCCGGGCGCTGCTCGTCGACCACTTTTTCACGCACCGGTACGATTACCGGCAGGAGTGGATGCGCTGCATCGGGACCCTTTCGACCGCGGAAACCTATGTTGGTTTGCACACGCGGGTGATCCGCGCGGTGGCGCAGGTGGTCGATAGTCCGGGAGGCGCTCTATTCGTACGTGACCCTGGTGGGGCTGCCTTTGAATGGGCAGGGTCGTGGAATATGCCAGCCGTGATGAGCCCGGTACCCCGGGATCATGCCCTCCCCATCAGCTTTGGACAGGCAAATGCTGTCGTTGTCCTTCACGACCGGGCGCTGCAAGCCGCGGCGGTAGGTGAGCTGCCGCGGGCATGGCTTGCGGTGCCGCTTAATCACTTGGGCAAGCTCATAGGATTTGTGGTCGTAGCGCGACCGCGTGCCAGCTTCAAGCTCGATCAAGAGGTATTCGATTTGCTGCGGGTCATCGGCCACGAAGTGGCTAGCCATGTGGCGGAACAGCGTGCCAACCGGGTGCTAAGCGAGGCGCGCCGGCTCAACGATTACAGCAAGCGCTTTGCTTTCGTGGTGCACGATATCAAGAATGTCTCCGGCCAGCTTTCGATGTTACTTTCCAACGCCGAGATCCACGCCGCCGACCCGGAGTTCCAGCGAGACATGCTTGAAACCGTGAGAGCGGCTGTAGGACGCATCACCGGGACTTTGGCAAAACTGCAGGCTCGCGAAGAGGAATTGGAGCGGACGGCTATTCTTCCCGTGGATCGCCTGTTTGAAATTGCAACCTTCCGGCAAAAGTCTCAGGATGTGCAGATCAGCATCGAACACGATGGCGGTGATGTCGCAGTGGCCATCGACGCCGATAACTTTGATGCCGTGCTCGCTCACCTGATCGACAATGCGATCGAGGCAATGGGTGGGGCAGGGCCGGTTCGCATCAAGATCCGGCATGAGAGCTCAAGCGTCTTGATCGACGTGATCGACCGCGGACCTGGGATGAGCCCGGAGTTCATTCGTGATTCCCTGTTTGCGCCCCTTGCCTCGACAAAGCGGACCGGGCATGGGATCGGCGCCTATCAAGCGCGGGAGCTGCTGCGCGAAGCGGGGGGAGACCTGCTCGTGCTGAGTAGGCCGGGCCTCGGCACAACAATGCGTGTTTTACTTCCCTCAGCGGGCATCCCGGCGCGGCCCGCGCCTGTGACGGCCTAGGAGGTTCGGGATATGACATCTCCTTCAGCACCGACTAGTACCCACAAACCCCGGCTGATGATCCTTGAGGATGATCCCGGGCTCTGCTCACAATATCGATGGGCCTTTCCGGCCTATCAGGTGCTTATCGCACATGATCGGCCCCAGGCCTTGGCGCAGATCCAGCGGGAGCGACCGGCAGTGGTCTTGATCGATTTAGGCCTTCCGCCCGATCCAGATGGCGTAAGCGAGGGATTTGCGACCCTCGAAGCGGTTCGCCAAACAGCGCCCGATACCAAGAGCATCGTCGTTACTGGCAACGGCGAAAAACAGGTAGCACTCCGGGCGATCGCGAAGGGGGCCTATGATTTCTGCGAGAAACCCATCGAAATCGGGATCCTCCGAACCGTAGTTGACAGGGCGTTTCGGCTGTTTTCGCTAGAGGAAGAGAATCGCCGCCTATCTCAGCCCGCGAGATCGCCGATTGAACGCATCATCACAGCGCACCCGTCGATGCTCAAAATCTGCCGCGATATCGAAAAGCTGGCCAATACCAATGTTCCAGTCCTGTTGCTTGGAGAAAGTGGGACCGGGAAGGAAGCCCTGGCTTCCGCGCTGCATGAGCTCGGGCCGCGCTCGCGCCAGCCATTCGTTGCCATCAACTGTGGCGCCATTCCGGAAAATCTTTTGGAGAGCGAGTTGTTTGGTCATGAACGCGGAGCCTTTACCGGAGCCGTAAAGACCACGATCGGCAAGATCGAGAACGCGCATCGCGGCACGCTGTTTCTCGATGAAATCGGCGATCTACCGCATCCTCTGCAAGTGAAACTACTGCGCTTCTTGCAGGATCAGATTGTCGAGAGAGTGGGCGGCCGGCAGCGCATCCAGGTCGATGTGCGCATAGTTTCCGCAACCAATCAGAGCCTCGAGGACCGGGTTGCTGAGGGACGATTCCGGAATGACCTCCTGTACCGGATGAACGCCGTAACGGTGCGGATCCCGCCCCTGCGCGAGCGCGGCGGAGACGCATTACTGCTGGCCAATTACTTCTTGGAGAGGTTCAATAGGGAATTTGGCCGCAACCTGCGCGGTTTCACGGATCGCGCGGCGGCAGTACTTGCCAGGCATGCCTGGCCGGGGAACGTGCGAGAGCTGGAGAACCGGATGAAACGTGCCGCGGTGATGGCAGAAGGGCGCCTGATCGATGTAGAAGACCTTGAACTGGCGCCAGCCTCGGATGAGCCTTTGAATCTCGACTTGCGAGCAGCCCGCAACCGCGCCGAACGCGAGGTCATTCAAACTGCGCTGGCGCGCAGTAACGGTACTCTCTCTGCGGCCGCCAAGCTGCTCGGCATTAGCCGCCCGACGCTCTACGGATTGATGGAGATGCACGGCATTGAAGCCGATGCGGTCAAACCAGCAGAGACCACCTCGCCCGGAGGTGCCGCACCTGTTCATGACGAGCCAATGTAATTGGTTTGAGGTCCGAAGTGATGCGCCATAACCACCTAACCCGGATGTTGATTACCAGCTCGCTAGCGTTCTGGCCCGCTATGACCTTCGCCAGTGATTACCTGACAGACGCGCGTGCGCTGATGGGCAAGGGCGATTTGAAGGCAGCACAGATCCAGCTACGTAACGCCGTGCGTTCGGACCCCAATGATGCAGAAGCGCGCTTTCGCCTCGGCCAAGTAGATCTCACGCTCGGCGACGTGGTTGCTGCGGACAAAGATCTCCGAGCAGCAAGGGAGGCGAACCCTAACTCACCCGAAATCATTCGAACACTTGCCGAAGCATATATTGTTCAGGGCCACTTCGACGAAACTCTGAAGGATTTCAACGTCACCAATAAAGACCCGGCTACCGATTCAGAGATATTGGTCGCACGGGCGCGCGCGCAGATCTACTTGCACCAGCTTGATCAGGCGCAGACGAGCCTTACGGAGGCTGAACGCCTAGCCCCCGGCCGAGCGAGCCCATTGCTTGCTGAGGCCCAGCTTGCCCTTTCACGTGGCGATAAAAAGGCCGCAAGTGAGAAGACAGACCGTGCGCTGGCCCTGGAACCGAACTTCGGTGATGCGTTACTGCTCAAGGCACAACTGCTGTGGCTTGCGAAAGACTCGGCAGGCGCATTGGCTGCTCTGGACAAAGTAATTGCCAACAACCCAGGTGCGGTTGGCGCCCGGCTGGAGCGCGCGACCGTACTTCTGGGCATCAATGAAAATGAGAAAGCCGGCCACGATGTGGATTGGGTTTTGTCGAACGTGCCCCGAAATGTGACGGGCCTCTATTTGCGGGCTAATCTGCAAGCGAGGGCAAACAACTGGGCTGGCGCGGATGCGACGCTTTCAGGGATCGCACCAGCGCTTCCGAATCTGCAGCGTGGGCTGTACCTGCAGGCACTGGTGAAACAAAACCTGAAACAGTCCGCGCAGGCAGAAGACGCCGCCCGTCGCTATATCGAGCGTGTGCCAGCGGACCCCGAGGGATTGAAGCTGTTCGCCGCCATGCTGCTGGCGAAGGGTCAGCCCGGTCAGGCAATTGATCTTCTGAAGAAGCCGGCCGAGAACGGCAATGCCGATCCTGGGATCTTGTATCTCCTAGCGCGCGCCTATACTCAAACCGGCCACCCGGCTGAGGCGATATCCTATCTCGCCAAGCTCGCCGAAAAGGCGCCGCAAAATCCAGCATTAAGGGTAGAGCTTGCGAACCTGCGGCTTGCATCGGGGGATGCCGATGGGGCGGCCCGGGAACTCGAGAGCGCGCTGGAGGCCGCACCTTCGCAGACCGGAATTGCCGAGCTGCTTGTGCTGACGAACCTAAGTTCAAGCAATCCGGACAACGCTGAGCCGGTGATCGAGAAACTACGCAAGGCGCAAGGGGATACACCCGTGGTCGGAAACCTGGAGGGTTTGCTGAAACTAACCAAACTCGACATCAACGGCGCCAGGGCGGAATTCACGCGCGTCATGCAGGCGCATCCAGAATTCATTCCTGCGCAGTTAAACCTGGCGCGCGTAGACCGCATGCAAGGTAACGGCGAAGAAGCAGACCAGCTCCTTCGCAATATACTGGCAAGGCAGCCGGCGCACGCGCAAGCTCTGGCAATGTACACAGGCGCGATGATCAAGGCCGGGAGGATCGAGGAGGCGAAGGCCGCCCTCGAACGCGCGCACGACGCAGCTCCGTCATCTCCAGGGATTACGGCTAACCTCGCTGACCTGTATACGCAAACCGGCAATGCATCAAAGGCGCTCGATTTGCTAACTGCGGAGGCGGGCAAGCAAACGCCCAATCCGTCGCTATTAGCCGCTTACGCCCGAGCGCAAGTCGCTGCTGGGAAAACCGCTGACGCAATTGAGAGCTACACACGCCTGGTGCAAGCCCAGCCCGATGATGTTGGTGCGCGACAGCGGCTGGCGTCGCTTCTCCTCGCATCGAACGAGCCGGAGCACGCCCGCAGCGTCATACAGGAAGGGCTGAGTCGTACCCCACGCAATTACCAGTTGATGCAGGATTATGTCGCGATTGACTTGAAGGCTAAGGGGCTTGATGCCGCGCTGACGACGGCCGAGCGATTGGCGGACCAGGCGCAGGACTTCCCGGCGGCGCGCGCCTTAAGAGGCGATACATTCATGCTGGCACAGAAATACGACCAGGCAGCCCAGGCCTATGCTGCGGCAATGGAGGCCGCCCCATCATCGCTGATCGCATCGCGTCAAGCCGCTGCATTAGCGCAGTCAGGTCATCCCGACCAGGCTTCGCAAGTCCTAAGCAATTGGCTGCGCCAGAATCCTAACGATACGAGCATCATCGAATTATTGGCTTCTTACGATATAGCCGCGCACCGTTTGAATGATGCGAAAACCCATCTCGAGGCGGTGCTTGAAGCGAAGCCACGCGATGCCATTGCGATGAATAATCTGGCGTGGGTGTACCAGCAGCTCAAGGATCCTCGAGCACGGTCATTAGCCCAGCGCGCGTATGTTTTGATGCCAGGTGGGCAAACCGCGGATACGCTTGGCTGGATTCTGACAAGTGAAGGGGATGCGTCCACGGGGCTCCAATTGCTCCGGCAGGCGCATGCGGACGCCGCGAATGACCCGCGGATCAAATACCATCTTGCCGTGGCGCTCAAGGATGTGGGTCAGCGTGATGAGGCTATAAAATTGCTAGCCCCTGTCGTTTCCAGTGACGTAAAGTTCGACGAAAAGCCACAAGCAGAGCAGCTCATGGCACAATTATCGCAGAAATCTTAAGGAAGCGAGCGTGGGCTACCCACGCTGGAGTAGGCCCGGCGGCGTGATTTGAGCCTGGTTTTAGAACTGCCATAATCGCATGATCTTGAAATGCCGATACGCCTCCTGACATTTACAACGCTGTTCCCGAACAGCGAGGCTCCGAACCACGGCGTTTTCGTTGAAAATCGCCTCCGTCACCTCGTCGCTAGTGGCGCGGTCGAGAGCACCGTGCTTGCCCCTGTACCCTTCTTTCCGAAATGGGCGGCCGCCGCAGGCCGATGGGGGATCCACGCGCGGGTGCCTCGTGCCGAAAGACGCCACGGCTTAGCCGTCTATCATCCGCGCTACCCGGTATTGCCCAAGTTCGGAATGTCCGTTGCTCCTTTCCTGCTCTATCGCGCAATGCTGCCCCGGGTGCGCCGGCTTATTGCGGATGGGCTCGCATTCGATGCGATCGACGCCCATTATTTCTATCCAGATGGAATCGCGGCCGTTTGGCTTGCAAAGGCGCTGAACCGGCCAGTCGTCGTCACGGCCCGCGGAACTGACGTTAATTTGATCCCTAATTATGCGATTCCGCGCCGTCTCCTGCAGCGGTCTATACCGCATGCGGACGGCCTGGTAGCGGTGAGCGAAGCCCTGAAGCGGGCGCTTGTCGAGCTCGGTGCTCCGCCCTCAAAGGTGAAAGTGCTTCGGAACGGGGTGGATACGGTTTTATTTCGTCCTACAGACCGGAAACTCACCCGTTGTGCGCTCGGCCTAAAACGGACCACCTTGATTTCTGCCGGTCATCTTATTGAGCGCAAAGGACACGATCGGGTTATTTCCGCTTTGGCTCAGTTGCCCGGCGCCGATCTACTCATCGTAGGGGAAGGCCCCGAGCGGGAGCGGCTGACCGCATTGGCGCATCAGCTTGGCGTTTCAGACCGGGTTCGATTTTTAGGTGCTCGGCCTCACCCGGAAATGCCGAAATTGTATTCTGCCGCGGACGTGTTGGTGCTGGCCTCCACGCGCGAAGGTTGGGCGAACGTACTCCTCGAAGCCATGGCATGCGGCACACCCGTCGTCGCCAGCCCCGCTTGGGGCAACCCCGAAGTGGTGCGTGCCCCCGAAGCCGGCGTCATTGCGGCGAGCAATCGGCCAGGCGACCTCGCTGCCGCGGTCCGGGACGTGATAGCCAACGCCCCGCCGCGGGCTGCCACGCGTGCCTACGCCGAGCGCTTTAGCTGGGATGAGACGACGGCCGGCCAGATCGCACTATTCCAGCAGGTTCTTGGCCACGCTCCGTCTCGTGGAATTCGCACTCCCGCGTTGGCGCAGAGCCACTAATGTAGCTGCCGGCCGGGAAGGCCGTGCATGGATAGGCCTCGTCGGCATGGCCTTGCTTGGGCCATACGCTCGCATTGCGTCACCTTCGGCGCTGTGTAAGCATCCGCGGCCGGGTTCTGGAAGAAAGGGGAGGAAGTGATGCAGAGGCGTAGCCTGCTTCAGGGAGCGGCCGTGGCCGCGGGATCGGCATTGGCTTCGGCTGCTTTTGCACAAGGAAACAAGCCCGATCCGGAAGGCACGACGCCACCGCCACGCGACTGGGATGATCCCACGCTGGTCGTCTATCCCGACCCCGCCATGGAGGTCTTCGATCCGCGATTTAAGAAATATGTCGCGGGCACGAATACGCTTCATCGGGTCTGGAAGGGCGGTATCTGGACCGAGGGGCCGGTCTACTTCGCCGACATGCACCTGGTGATCTTCAGCGATATCCCCAATAACCGGCTGATGCGGTACGACGAGCTGACCGGTCACACGCGCGTCTTCCGATATCCGGCCAACTTCGCCAATGGCAACACGCGTGACCGGCAAGGGAGATTGGTCACGTGCGAGCAGGGCGCCCGGCGTCTCACCCGCACCGAATACAGGGGCGACATCACCGTGCTGGCGGACAATTACCAGGGCAAGAAGCTGAATTCGCCCAATGGCGTGATCGTCAAATCAGATGACACGATCTGGTTCACCGATCCGACATACGGTATCGAAGGCGACAACGAAGGGGTGAAAGCGCAGCCGGAGCTCCCCCGCAATGTTTATCGGTTGGACCCGAAGAGCGGTCAGCTGACCGTCGCGGTCGGGGACTTCACGGAGCCGAACGGGCTCTGCTTCTCGCCCGACGAAAAGAAATTGTACATCTCCGATACCGCGAATCCGCCTTCGGTAATCCGGGTGTTCGATGTCGGGGAAGACGGCAAGTTGTCGAACGACCGGGTTTTCCACGACCTGAAGGATACGAACGGCGGAATAGCCGACGATATGCGCGTGGATGTGGACGGCAATTTGTGGTGTGCCGGCGGTTGGTCGTCCAATCACAACTTCAATGGCGTGAGTGTCTACGCGCCTGACGGCACACCGCTCGGCCGCATCGTGCTCCCGGAGGTGGCCGGCAACCTCTGCTTCGGCGGATTGGGTCACCATCACAGCACATTGTACATCTGCGCCAGCCACTCGCTTTACGCGTACAACGTCGGCACGCGCGGGGTGGAACTGTAGCGATGTAGTATGCCCGCTTGTTAAGGCGCGCGGCGTCAAATCAGGTGATCAAGCCGCCGCTTTGCGTCGGAGCGAGCAGATAGGCCCACTGCGAAGTGAGCCGCTAAGGCCTCGGCTGATGTTGCCGCTTCGCATGTTGGGGGCAGTGGTCGCGCCCCGTTGGTGATTCACTCATTGGGGTACCTCCGTATTGTGCTAGCTTGACCGGCATGAATCAGTCCCCGCCCGAGTCGCCCGCCGCTCCTTTGCCTGCGCGCCTGCCCTGGGACTTTCACCGCGCCCTCCAGCCCGAGCGCTTACGGGTCTGCGCGCGCCTGATCGCCAATGCCCGGCGCGACGCGGTCGCCCTGGCACGCTCGGAGCTTGGCGATGACGCGTGGAGCGTGGGCTGCCGCGCCTATGCCTTCGCCCGCCAGCGGCTCAAGCGCGTTGCCGAGGCCGGAACCCACCCGTGGCTGCGCGTCCTGGACGAAAGCCACCATTTCGTGTTCCTCATCGAGCAGGTCCCGATTCGTTTCTACCGCGGGCAGGCGGACGACCCTACGACGCGCACGCTCCGGCGCCAGGAGGAGGAGGCGCGCCAGCTCGCGCTCGCGCTCGGTGACAGCGGTGTCGCAGAGGGCCTGGTATTCCGTTTCGCAGTGGAGACGAACGAGGCGAAGGGCGGGGTCGCGCGGGTGGTGTTCCTGGCGTTGCGAGGCGAGGAAGGTCAGGCCGAGTGCGCCTGGCCCGTGCCGCTGGAGATCGAGCAACACGCATCCGGGCAAGGGCCGGTGCAGCTCCGTCTGATCGCTGACGACGGTTATCAAGGTCCGGAGGCACCGCAGGCCGGGGTCGCGCCGGCTCCGGCACCCGGTGAACGGCGACGGAATCGCGGCGGCACGCGAGCAAGGGCGCGACGTCAGGCTTGATCGGTTGCGGGAACGACCGCACTCCGACTCTACAACCACGCGGTCTTGCCGAACATCGCTGCCCGGAACCTTCTCGCCTTTGTGGCCGAGCTGGTAGAGCGCGATGGCTTGAGAGGGCTTGTCGCCGTCTAGAGCGGTTTCCACTCTAGTGGGACCGACCCGTCTCCCCTGTGCGTGAGGCTCGGCGCCGGCCCATCCGGCGCAACCCTCGATCCGGCACACCAGTGAGACGGGTCACCCCGATTGGGGGAAACGGACATGGGGTCTAAGGTCTTTGGTTTTCAGAGCGCTATTCAGGTTTTCCGAGGCTCGGGACCCCGATTTCGGATCCCATTTTGCCCCGCAAAATGGGACCCGGTGCTTGCGAATTGGGAACCCGAGTCCGCCTCAAGCCATCGCACTCTATTTTCGCCTTTGCACGACTGGGCTTCGGTTCAAATAGAGAAGCCAATGAGTATCCCTGAACGGATCATAGGTGCTTTCGTCGGACTGCTGTTCAGGATGTTCCGCCGCATCGATGCGGATCGGTCCTCGAATTTTTGCGGCTGGGCGGCACGCAGGCTAGGCCCTCTTCTGCCGGCACATCGCATTGGCCGGTCTAACCTGCAGCTCGCGTTTCCCGATAAGGACCGCACCTGGATCGAAGCCACGTTGCGCAACGCCTGGGAGAATCTCGGCCGGGTGGCCGGTGAGTATGTGCATCTCGGCGAACTATGGGATTACGATCCGACGCAGCCCAATGCCGGCCGAATCGAAACGACTGACGCGCAAATCTTTTACGATCTCCGCGACGATGGCAAGCCGGCCTTGGCCTTCGCCGCCCATCTCGCCAACTGGGAGTTGCCGGCGGTGGCGGCCGCCACTCACGGGCTCCCGTCGGCCGCGCTGTACAGGATGCCTAACAACCGCGCCGTGGCACAACAGATTGCACGCATCCGAGAGGGCCTGATGGGGCGCCTTATCGCGAGCCGCAGCGATGCTGTGTTCGAAATGGCAGCGGCGCTGGAAAGGGGCGAGCACGTGGGCATGTTGGTCGATCAGCATTTCTCCCGGGGCGTGGAAGTGACGTTTTTCGGCCGGCCTTGCCGCGCTAACCCTACCTTGGCGCGGCTTGCCCGTCAGTTCGATTGCCCAGTCGTCGGGGTGCGAGTCATCCGGCTGCGAGGCAACCGGTTTCGGGTTAGCGGCACGGGGCCTATTCAGGTGCCGCGTGATGCGCAAGGCAATGTCCTTGTGCAAGAGCTCATGCAGCAAATTACCAGCATCATCGAACGCTGGATCCGGGAGCATCCCGGGCAATGGCTCTGGTTTCATCGGCGCTGGCGATGAGTTGCCGCTAGAGTGCGATGGCTTGAGGCGGACTCGGTTCCCAATTCGCACGCACCGGGTCCCATTTTGCGCGCAAAATGGGGGCCCGGGATTGGGGTCCCAGTCGTCGGAAAGCCTGAAACGCGCTCTGAAAACCAAAGTTCTCCTAGAGCGGGGTGACCTCACTTGAAGTCATCCCGCTCTAGCAGGCTGCGGAAAAACGCTGAAGTCGGTCATTCGCAAGCATCGACAGAAGGCCAGGGGCTTTGCCCCTGGACCCCAGCAAAGGCAGAGCCTTTGCAATCCAACCACTTAGTGGGTGGGGCCTGGGGCCTTTCGGCCCCAGCGGGTCCAGGGCAGAGCCCTGGCCTTTCCTTTTTCAGCAGACTGCTAGAGCGGGATGACTTTTGATCAAGTCATCCCGCTCTAGGATTTTTGGCTTTGAGAGCGCGATTCAGGCTTTCCGACGATTCCGCCTCAAGCCATCGCGCTCTTGCTTTGTTTGCGAGCAGATTCACGCGATGTGGATCGCCTTCGGCGATTCCACCTGATCGCGATCTGCTCTAGTCCGTTAGATCGAGGGTCACGGGAGGGAGGTTGCCGAACGCAACGACGACCCGGGCAGGCCGCTTGAGCCAGATCGGCGGTGTGACGCTTCCCAGCATGATCACTTGACCAGATCGGAGCCCGCCAAATGCGGCGGCAACGACTGAACCCGCAAGCCATACGAGGCAATTAAGTGGGTGACCCATAAGGTCCGTAGCAAGACCTTCGCCGCGGACTTCGCCATCGATAATAACCCGGCCGCGCAAGCTCGCTATGTCGAGCAGCCGCCAATCCCCGGGGGGAGCCTCACCCAGAACGGCGCCCGCATGAAACACTTGATCCGCAATCAGCGCGGGAGTTCCAAACTCGGCGAGGTCGCCGTAGCGGTTCTCGACGATCTCGATCGCGGCCAGAAGTTCCTCAACGGCCTCCTCCGCTTCGGCCCGGGTGCGCGGACCTGCGGGCAAATCCCGGCCCAGGCGCACCGCAAGCTCGCATTCGATCCCGGGATTGTAGAACTCGGCATAGCCCAGGCGGGCGCCGCCCGGATGCACCCCGGCGGCCGCGATGTAGCCAGCGGCCGGACCGGGCAATCCAAGATAAGTCTGCATTGCTTTCGTTGTGGCGCCGATCTTGAACCCGGCGATTGTATCCGCCCGAAGCTCGGCGAGTGCGACCTGAACGGCCGCGCCGTCCTCCAGCGTATGCGGCATGACCTCGGGCGAGAGATAGGCCAATCGGCGCGCTTGGCGGGCTTCATCGAACAGCCTGGCCGTTGCGAGGGGGTCAAGGGCGTTCGTCATGAGCCACGGGCTAATTCATAAAGCGCGACCGCGGTAGCGGCCGAGACGTTGAGACTCTCAGCTGATCCTTTCGTTGGCAATCGCGCCACCTCGTCGCAGGTTTCCCGCGTGAGCCGCCTCAGCCCCTCGCCTTCCGAGCCCAGCACCAAAGCCACCCGGCGTTCGGCCAGTGCTGGACCGGAGAGCGAGGCTGGCGATGCTGGATCCAATCCCACCACCCAAATGCCCGAGGCCTTCAGCACAACCAATGTCCGGGCGATGTTCACGGCGCGCAGTAAAGGTATGCTCTCGAGCGCTCCGGAGGCGGCTTTGGCCAGGGCGCCAGTTTCCTCGGGGGCGTTGCGATCCTGGGTGATGACAGCCGCGGCGCCGAAGGCCGCGGCCGACCGAAGGATCGCGCCTATGTTTCGCGGGTCGGTCACCTGGTCGAGGACTATGACCGGGCCGGGCCGCTCCAACGCTGTTGCGAGCGGGGGCGCCGGCAACGGATCGGCTAAAAGGGCTGCACCCTGATGCGCCATGTCATGGCCCAACAAGTGGTCGATTCGTCCCCTTTCGGTTCGCTCCGGTGTAAGCGCCCAGGGCTGCGGCAATCGTGCACTCAGCGCGGCCTCCGCTTCCTCGGTGAGGAGCAGGCGGCGAAGCCGCCGGGCCGGGTTGGCGAGCGCCGCCCCCACCGCATGCAGGCCATAAAGCCACACAGCCCCATGTGGTGCCGCCGGCCCTCGCGATGGCCCGCGATCGCGCCGTTGGTCGGGACGGTACCGCTGCCGGGGCTCGCCTTGCTGCCGGTCATGCCGGTCTTGGAACGGGCGCCCACCACCCTCGGGATCATGCCGGCTCTGAAAGGGACGCTCACTACGGACGCGATCCTGCCGGCCTTGGAACGGTCGGTCACCGCGGTCGCGATCCTGCCGGCCTTGGAACGGTCGGTCACCGCGGTCGCGATCCTGCCGGCCTTGGAACGGTCGGTCACTATGGTCGCGATCCTGCCGGCCTTGGAACGGGCGATCCCCGCGATCTTGTTCGGGCCTGCGGTGGGGCGGCCTATCGCCACGAAAAGGCTTGCCCGGCCCTGGCTGACCCTGGGAGCCGTGGGATCCATATTGCCCTTGCGACCGGTCACGGCCTTGATCTCGGTCGCGGAACGGCCGTCCGCC
>JAFAHH010000463.1 GCA_019237355.1 Acetobacteraceae bacterium
AACTCGGTTGTGGGTACCAGCCAATCGCTGACCTGAAAGGCCGCGATTCGCCCCTGCGCCCGCGCAATCTGCCGCGCGAGGTCCGGGTCCCACCAGAGGTGATACACATCCAACGCCACTGCTACGCCTGACCCCAGTTCATCACAGAGGTCGAGTGCGTGAGCCAGGGTGGAAAGCACCGAGCGGTCGGCGCAGGCGACCGGGTGTTGCGGCTCGACCGCCAGCATCACCCGAGCGGCGCGCGCTTCTGGGAGCACCTCTGCCAACCCGTCGCGTACCATCTCGCGCGCGCCCTGGAGATCCTTTGAGCCCGGCGGCAAACCGCCGGAGACCACGACGAGGCACGCCGCCTCGAGGGCGTACGCCTCGCCGACGCCGCGGCGCGTCTCGTCGATTGCCGATCGCCGGGCCGCCTGGTCGCGGGCCGTGAACATCCCAGCCCCGCAAAGGCTGCTGACAGCGAGGCCCCCCTGGCGGATGCGCTGGGCCGCCCGTTGCACCCCGCCCGCGTCCGCCAACGCGTCGCGCCAGGGAGCAATCCCCGGAATGCCGCGCCGGGCGCAGCGTTCAATGCACTCCGCGAGGCCCCATTGCGCCCTGACGGTGGCGATGTTCAGGGACAGCGGTCCGGGTTTCGGCATCGATTCCTTGCTCTCGCGGCATCCGGCGGGCGGGGGACCAGTACGCGTTCAGCCCTGGCTCAGCATGACGTAATGCGGAGTCTGAGGGACGTTGGCGTGGGTCGGTTCTTAGTACAAACCGCGGCAGCTTGGCGGGTTTATGCGGCCCGGCGCAAATCTCTGCTGGGCGACGGCAGGCGGTTCATGTTCAGGGTTCCCAAACGTGCTGCGGGCTGGAAAACTCGCGCGGCGGTCCACATGCGTAATGCCTATACGTACCCAGGCTGCGGGATGAAGCGCGCGTTCGCGAGTGGTGAGCTCCTCATCCCTGGGTGTACAGCAATCCTAGAGGTCCGAATGCTCCCACCCACGCTGGCTAGCCAACTCGCAAGACTCGGGCTCGGACATGTCAGGCGCGAGTATCCCAACAAGTTGGACCACGTTTTAACGGGATCGAAAGATCTGATTGCCCCGCACGCGCTACATCCCGTTTTCTTCGGTAGCTTCGACTGGCATTCTTGCGTTCACACTTATTGGCTGCTTGCTCGCCTACTTCGGCATTATCCCACTCTCCCGGAAGCGGATGAAGTTCGCACAGTCTTTACGACGTCCTTCACCGAGGAGAGCATGTCCGTGGAACTCGCCTATTTCGCGCGTCCGTTCAGCCGAACATTCGAGCGGCCCTATGGCTGGGCCTGGCTGCTCGCACTCGCTGCCGAGTTGGAGAGACACGAGCACGAAGCGGCCGAGCGCTGGTCGGCCACACTGAAGCCGCTGGTCCAAGCGGTTACCCAGCGGTTCCTGGATTATCTTCCGAAGGCCACCTATCCCATCCGTACCGGCGTTCACTCCAATACAGCGTTCGCCCTCGCACTTGCCCTGGAGTATGCCGACGGGTGCCATGACGGGCTAGCCACCCTTGTGCGAAGCGTAGGCAGGCGATGGTATTTGGATGATGTGGACTACCCGGCGTGGAAGCCGAGCGGCGAGGATTTCCTTTCCCCCTGCCTTATCGAAGCAGAATGTATGCATCGTGTGCTACCCTCGCAGGAGTTCGCCGATTGGTTTGCTCGCTTTCTTCCGCGTCTCGACAGACAGGAGCCACGGGTCCTTTTCCAACCGGTTGCGGTAAGCGACCGGAGTGACGGCAGGATTGCCCACCTAGACGGCCTAAATCTCAGCCGGGCTTGGTGTTGGAGCAGCTTGGCTACCCCACTCGCGCAATCGGACGGGCGTCGGGGGCTGATGCGAGATGCCGCGGCCCGCCACTTAGCGGCCAGCCGTCAACACATCGCCGAGAACTACATGGGTGAACACTGGCTCGCTACGTTCCTGTTGCTGGCGTTGGAAGCGGTGGAATAGCAAACCTCGCCCATGTCAAACATTAGTCGGCGCTCGAGGCGAGGTGCGCTTGGCCCTAGGCCGGAATTAATCGCCCGGATTGAGCGCTTTTGGGGAAAGAATAGAGTCGCCGCTTCCCATCGGCTGCCCGCCAAGGTTCTGATAGGCCGAATTACTGTAGGGGGGCTGGACGGGCGACCAAATGTGCACCGCAGTCCCGTCAACCGTGAAGAGAGTCCGTGGCCCCTGAATGGCGGAGGGGGCTCGCGTTGTTGATTCAAAACTGCCACTAGCGTGCCCCGTGCTCTCTTGCCTGAGACCTTGCTCTTGGCCGTAGGCGATTCCCAATCCGGTTGCGATGATAACCGCGAAAACCGCCATTGCCGTCCTGCGGCCGGCGCTCCTGATCGATCGGTCGTCCAGCTCAGGCATCGAGCTTACCTCCTGCTTAGAGCTTTGCATCCCGGCTCACATCGCGGCTCAATCTCATGCGACAGCATGATGTTGCATTGATCCAAATCAACGCTAGAGCAGATCGCGATCAGGTGGAATCGCCGAGGCGATCCATATCGCGTGAATCTGCTCGCAAAACAAAGCCAAGAGCGGTTCCACGTGAGTGGAAACCGCTGAGGGGAAACCGCTCTAGCAGGCTGCGGAAAAACGCTGAAGTCGGTCATTCGCAAGCATCGACAGAAGGCCAGGGGCTTTGCCCCTGGACCCCAGCAAAGGCAGAGCCTTTGCAATCCAATCACTTAGTGGGTGGGGCCTGGGGCCTTTCGGCCCC
>JAFAHH010000657.1 GCA_019237355.1 Acetobacteraceae bacterium
GTACGAGCGCGGCCGCTATGTGACAGTTACCGACGACGAGCTGAAGAACCTGCAGATCGAGTCGTCCAAGATTATCGATCTCGAGCGCTTCGTGGGTCGCGACGAGGTCGATCCAATTTACCTCGATACCCCCTACTACGTCCATCCCGACGGCGAACTCGCGGCAGAGACGTTTCGGGTCATCGGCGAGGCGATGCGGAAGACGAACAAGGTCGGGCTTGGACATGTCACCTTGTCTAGTCGGGAGCGGCTGGTGCTTGTCGAGCCGCGCGACGGCGGGCTTTTGATGTCGACCGTCCGATCGGCTGACGAAGTCCGTCCGGCGGAATTTGGCGCCAAGGAGGAGGGCGAAGCCGACCCCGATATGGTGGCGATCGCCGAGACGATCATTGCAAGGCGCTCCGGCGCTTTTGATCCCGAAACTTTCCGCGACCGCTACCAGGACGCGCTGCGCGAGTTGGTCGACGCCAAGACCAAGGGCTTAGCGCGTCCGCCGCGCGACATCGAGGAGCCGCCCAAGGTCATCAATTTGATGGAGGCATTGAAGCGGAGCCTCGCGCAGGAGGGGCAGGGCGACGGCGAGGCGAAATCGGCTGCGGCGGGCAAGTCAACGCGCCGCAAATCTGCCCCCGATCGCCGCCAGCCGGCACTGTTATTACCGGTGGAGGGGGGCCGCAAAGACAACGAAAGTGCGGCGGCTGAAACCGCAGCTCCTGTAGCTCCCAAAAGAAGGAAGCGGGCGAGCTGATCACATTGGCAAATGGCTGACCGGGGCATGTGACGAAAGACACGCCCAAACAGCAAAAGTCCTTCGATAGGCGGGGTTGGACGGACTATTCAACTAAGCAGTGATCCCTGGCCGCCCTTTTTTTGCCCTAAAAGGACCCTAACACAACATCGTGTGATTCGCTCCGGCACTCGCCGCCTCGACAGCTTCTTCCCGGGGCTCTCGGGCAAAATTGCAAGAGCACCCCGGATGATCAGGCGCTTGATCCCGTCGTATATTCGTCCTGCTCTACTGCTAATTCTAGCAACCGCCTTCCCGCTCCACATGGCGCGCTCACAGGATCGCACCGTGCAAGACCGGCTGGATCGTCTGGAGCGCGATCTGAGTATGCTGCAGCGGCAGGTCTACCGTGGCTCGGGCGGTTCGGCGCCAAGTCCAGTATCGAGCGCGGCTGTTGACCTAGAAGTGCGAATGGATCGGCTCGAAGCGCAGATGCGTGATTTGACCGGGCGGGTCGAAGAAGCGGCAAACAACGTCGAACAACTACGAGCGCGCTTGGAGCAGATCAACAGCGATATCGACGTCCGTTTGGGAGAAGATCAGACTCATCCGCCGACTGGGCCACGCCACCCACCCGGTGCCGGCAGCGCCACCGGCCCAGCTCCCGGAGCACTGGCCGCGCGGAGTTTCCCCTCTCCCCCGGGGCCAACGCCGTTGATGCCGCCGAGTTCGCCGATGCCGCCAGGCACCGTAGTTCCGCCACCCCCATATGCTCCATGGACAACGGGCACGTTGACGCCACCGAACGCAACCGGAGCGGCCGATCCGGTAATTGCAGGAACCGGTGGTAGTCCGCGTGCGCCATCCCCAAGCTCCCTTCCCGAGGGTTCGGTATCCGAGCAGTATAATCATGCATTTGGCTTGGTGAAGAAGGCTGATTATCCCGCCGCTGAAGAAGCCCTGAAAAACTTTATACGCCAGCATCCTAACGATCCACTAGCCGGAAGCGCTCAATACTGGCTGGGTGAGACTTATTATGCGCGCGGCAACTATGCCGAAGCGGCAAGCGCCTTTGCCGAGGGTTACAAGCGCTATCCGAAGGGCGCAAAGGCTGCAGACGAACTCCTTAAACTCGGGATGTCGCTCGCCCGTGCAAACCAAAAGCAGAATGCATGCGTTGCTTTCGCACAGCTCGACCATGAGTTTCCGAACTCGTCCAACGCGATCAAGGACCGAGAAAGGGACGAAAAAAAGAAGCTCGGTTGCTGATCGAGTGCCGGCAAAGCCGCTCACGATGGCCGAGTTTTCGGCGGCCCTTGCGCGGCTGGCCCAATGGGAGGTTTGTCCGTTTATAGCCGTGGCGGTGTCGGGAGGCGCCGACAGCTTGGCGCTTGCGATTCTCGCCGATCGTTGGGCCCGCGAGCGCGGCGGCGAGATCTGCGCTGTCACGGTGGATCATCGATTGCGGCCGGAAAGCGCCGCCGAAGTTAGCCGCCTGAACGGCTGGTTGTCCGCGCGGGCAATCCGGCACGAGATCCTCACCTGGTCAGGGAAGAAGCCGACGAGCGGCATCCAGGAGGCCGCGCGCACGGCCCGGTATGCTCTACTCGATAAATGGTGCGGCGCTCACGGATGCCTGCATCTGTTGACCGCTCATCATCGTGACGATCAGGTCGAAACATACCTGATTCGTCGCCGTGCGCGGAGTGGAGCGGATGGCTTGGCGGGAATGTCGGCCATTCGCGAGCTTGCCCATTGTCGCGTCGTGCGGCCGTTGTTGGGGGTCGCAAAAGCACGCCTCGGGGCATTTCTGGATGCCGAGCGGCAGCCC
>JAFAHH010000592.1 GCA_019237355.1 Acetobacteraceae bacterium
CGATGCGGCGCACGTATTTCACGGCCTCGGCGGGCAGTTCCGCCCAAGAGCGGGCGCCGCGGGTTGATCCCCGCCAGCCGGCGACGGTTTCGTATTCCGGCACCGCTCCCGCTTGCGCCCCCGGAGCCGCGGGCAGATGCGTAAAGCGCTCTCCCCCGATCCGATATCTCGTGCAGATTTGCAATTCGGGCAAACCGTCGAGCACGTCGAGCTTGGTAAGTGCCAGGCCTTGAATGCCGCCCACCTTCACGGCTTGCCGCACCAAGGCTGCATCGAACCAGCCGCAGCGCCGGCGCCGGCCGGTCACGGTGCCAAATTCATGCCCCCGATCGCCTAGCAACTGGGCCATTTCGTCGTGCAGCTCGGTCGGAAATGGCCCGGCGCCAACCCGGGTTGAATAGGCTTTCGCGATTCCAAGGACGAACCCGACCGAACCCGGCCCTAGTCCCGATCCCGAACCCGCCGTGGCCGCCACCGTATTGCTGCTAGTCACGAACGGGTAGGTTCCGTGATCCACATCTAGCATCACCGCCTGCGCGCCCTCGAACAGAATACGTCGCCCGGCGCGGCGAGCCTGGTCCAGGCGCGCCCAAACCGGCTCTATAAAAGGCAGCAGACGCGGGCCGAGGCGGGTGAGCTGGTCGCACAGTGCCCGCTTCTCGAAGGGCCGCGCGCCCAGACCCGCAAGCAAGGTGTTATGATGCAACAGTAATCCATCGAGTTTCCCCGACAGCGTGGCGGGCTCGGCTAAGTCGCACATCCGGATCGCCCGGCGCGCCACTTTATCCTCATACGCGGGCCCAATGCCCCGGCCGGTGGTTCCGATCTTACGCTCGCCCCGCGCCGCTTCCCGCGCCCGATCCAAGGCAGAATGCAGCGGCAAGATCAGCGGGGCGTTCTCGGCAATCCGCAAGTTATCCGGCGTAACTCGCAGCCCTTGGGAGCCCACCCGCTCGATTTCGGCCAGCAGCGCCTCGGGGTCGATCACCACACCATTGCCGATGATGCCGAGCTTACCTCGCACCACCCCACTCGGCAGCAGCGAAAGCTTGTACGTTTCGCTCCCAACCACAAGCGTATGGCCGGCATTGTGCCCGCCCTGGAACCGCACCACGATATCGGCCCGGCTGGCAAGCCAATCCACCACCTTTCCCTTGCCTTCGTCGCCCCATTGGGCGCCGATCACCGCGACATTGGCCATGATTTAGCTTCCACCTACAGCTTCACCGCCGCACCCTCGCGGATAATGTAATCGCATCGTAGCCGTGCAGCCTCGGACTCTGGGTCTGCCTCTCCATCGAGCGAGGCGACCGTCGCATAGCCTTGGCCCCGCAACGAAGCGGCCGCCGCTTGCTCCGTCCCCGCCGGCACAAAAACCCGGGGCCGCGCCTTTGGAGCAGGCGCCGCTTGAAGAATCACATCAGGATAAAGCGTGAGGCCGGTCGCCGCCTCCGCCTCGCCGCATAAATATCGGCCGCCCCGGCCGAGCTCTTTATAGCGGCCGGGAGCGTAAATCGTGACGGCCACTCCGGTGTGGTACCGAAAGCCCCGGAATTCGACCGGGTCCAGGGTCAGCCGAAGCCCGGGTGCGCGAATCCTGATGGCGGCAATAGTCTCCGCGGCTTGATCGGCGAGGATCCGAACGGCCTGCGGTAACGATGCGGATTGCAGCGCCGCCAACGCGCGGTCCGCTGGCCCAGCCGCGTGAAGCAAATCGGTCAACACTCCCGCCAGCCGGCCTCCGTGGCGTGCGACCGACACCGCGTCTTTGCGATCCAGCGCCCTAGCCAGGCCGTTGCGCGCCAACCCCTCAATCCCCGCGTGCTCGATGAGGGCCGGGGCTAGCGTAGGTAACGTCAGATCGAAGCTGGCGTGATGGACGCCGAGCGCGGCCAAAGCTTCCGCTCCGAGCAATACGATTTCAGCGTCGGCCGCCGAGCTCGCCGAGCCGATCAGCTCAATGCCGGCTTGCGCAATTTGCCGGTCGGGCGCCAGTTGTCCGCCCCGCACGCGAAGGCATTCGCCAAAGTAAGAGAGCCGAAGCGGCCGCGGGGCGTTGGCCAGCCGGGTTGTGGCTATGCGGGCGATCTGCGGCGTGATGTCGGCGCGCACCCCCATCATGCGCTGCGAGTCCGGGTCCATGAGGCGGAACGTCTGCTCGGCGACCGCCGCACCCGACCCGGTGAACAGACTGTCTTCGAACTCGATTAGAGGGGGCTTCACCCGCTCATAGCCGTGGCTCGCGAACACCTCCATCAGGGAGGCGACCGCCATCGCCTCGACCTCGGCTTCGGGGGGAAGGAGATCGCGCAAGCCCGAGGGCAGCAAGGCCGGATTGTTCGGAAGGTCATCCGTCATCGGAGCTCATGCCGCTCTTGAGCGGTGATTTTATCGTGGCGCCGACGCAGGGATCGGCCCGGCCGCCGGGGTGACGTTGACCGTTGCTCGGAGAACCGGCTCGCCAGGCTCAAACCTCACCGCAAAATGATCCGCCCCAGTGTAACCGGGATCTGGGGTGTAATCGATGCGCGTCTCATCACCCACAGTATGAACATAAACCTTGCCATGCCCGGGCCGGGTCACGAGGAGCCCCACATCATACGGCGACGGTCCCGGCTGAGCGACGGTGACCGCGCACCACCCGCCGTCATTGCCCACACTGATCGCCACATCCCTCGCCTGCCCTGGCACAAGGCTCACTTTTGGAACGGTACAGCTCTTTGCCGCTCCGACAAAGTCGATTGCGAAAACCCTTGAAGGCACACGAGGCGGCGGCGTAGGTGCACAGGCTTGCAACACGCCGATAAAGCCGAGCCAAGCGGGTAAAGTAGGACGCAGGAGTCTCAAAAGGGATTACCTTCTCTTTGTGGCGTGGGGGTTATCAGGCGCGCCTTGCTCAGAGGCAAGGGGTCGAACTCCAGCAGACTCGGAGGTAGATGTGCCGTGAAAATCATGTATCCGGCTACGATTGTGGTCCTATTGGCAGCGGCACTGCCAGCCAGCGCGGCAGAACTTCCCGGTCAGAAACCGGTTTTGGCACTGTTCGGGTTCGACCTGGTCAGCTCCTCACCCGAGCCGGTTCCATCGGCCGAGAAAGTGCGCTTGCATAGGGCCGGACAGGAGCTGGCCAGATTGTTACAAGACTCCGGCAAATATACGGTAATCGATTTGACCGCCGAAGCGGAAAACATTGAGCGCAGCGCAATGATCATGAATTGTAACGGATGCGAGCTAATTCCGGCACGGCAGGCCGGCGCCACCCTGGCCGCCTATGGCTGGGTACAGAAGGTGAGCAATCTAATCTTGAACATGAACGTCGTGATAAAGGACGCGAAAACCGGCGCTCCACTCGCCTTCGCTGGGGCCGATATCCGGGGCAACACGGACCAGAGCTGGCGCCGTGGGGTCAAATTCATCGCCGAGCGGTTACCGTCAACTTCCAGCGATTCCGGCCTGAGCGGCCGATGAGCCCTGTCATCGCGCGGTCGCAATCATCGCTGAGCCGAGCGGCCAGACGATAAGAATGAGCGACGTCCCAAACACCGCGACGATACAAGAAAGCGGTAATCCGAGCCGCCAATAATCAGCGAATTTGTAACCGCCGGGTCCCATCACGAGCAAATTATTTTGGTGCCCGATCGGCGTCAGGAAATCACATGAGGCCCCAAGCGCCACCGCCATCAGAAACGCATCCGGCCCGTAACCAAGATTCTTGGCCACAGCCGCAGCAACCGGTCCCATCACCAAAACAGCCGCAGCATGATGCAGCATCGGGGTTATAAGCATCGCCGAAATCAACATCACACCAACCGCCAGATATCCTGGAAGCTGGCCCGCAACACGCGTAAGACCGTCCGCGATCAACCCAGCCGCACCGGTATCTTTCACAGCCTCACCTACCGGAATAAGACAGGCTAGCATGATCACAATGGGCCAGTCGATGGCATCCAACGCCTCCTTCGGCGTTAGCACACCGGACAACACCACCAATGTGGCCGCAGCAAAAAATCCAAGCTCGGCGCGCACCATCCCAAACGCGATAAGCAGCATGGCGCCCGCCATGACAATGACCGGGAGTAGCCGCTTGCTGCGCGGCCGGCCAATTGCCAGGTTTCGCTCGGCGAGCGGCAGGCAGCCAAGCCGGGGGAGGTTCTCATTGAGCTGCTTGCTGCGGCCTTGCAGGACCACAACATCGCCTTCCCGGAAGCGCGTGTGGCGCAAGCGCGTCGCTAGGCGGCGGTTTCCGCGGCTGATCGCGAGCAGATTGAGCTCGTAGCTCTGCCGCAGATGCATCCCCGCCGGCGTCCACCCAACGAGTGGGGAATCAGGTGAAACAACCGCTTCAATAACCTCGAGCTGGTCATCTTTATCCCGCGGCTTCAGGGCGGCTAATTCCTCTTCGCCCAGAAGCTTGAGCCCGGCCTGATCGACCACAGGCCGCAGCGCCACCGGATCCGCCTGCAACACCAGCACGTCATTCTCGAATATCGTCCAGTGACTCGCTGGAATGTAACGGCGGTCGTGTTCGCGAATAACGGTGATGACCGTGACCTCACCTTCGGCGATGTCCTCGAGATCGGCTATGGTTTTGCCGATGAACGGCGACGCCGGTGGCACAACCGCCTCGGTCATGTAATCTTCGATTGCGAAGCGCTTCTCCGCGGCAGCCCTGCCGATCCTGTTCTGCGGCAGCAATCGCCATCCAACGCTGAGGAAGGCAATCGCCACCAAGGACAATGGCAAGCCGACGGGGGCGAAATCGAATAGGTGGTACGGCGTGCCCAGGACTTCCTGCCGGACGGTCGCAATGAGCAGATTGGGTGAGGTACCAATTTCGGTGATCGTTCCGCCCACCAGCGAGCCGAAGGCGAGCGGCATGAGATAACGCGAGACCGGGCGCTTTCTTCGCTGGGCCGTTTGAATGGCAATCGGCAAGAACATCCCAAGCGTGCCGATATTCTTGATCACCGCGGAGAGTAGCGTTACTGCCGCAGTAAGCGTCCCGATCTGCAGAGTGCTACTTCGAATCCGGCGCATTATCCGCCGCATCACCCCTTCAATCGCCCCAGACACGGCGATCGCCCGGCTCAGCACCAGGACCGACGCTATGATGATGATAACGGGGTTGGAAAAGCCCTCAAAAACGTGGCTCGGAGGCACGATGCCGGTCAGAGCACCACAACAGAGCGCAACCGCCGCGATCAGATCATACCGGATCCGGTCGGAGGCAAACAGCACCATCATCCCGACGATAATCGCGAACGAGAGTGCTTGAGGGATAGTCACGCGATTAGTTAAGAAAAATCTTCCCCGGATTGAGGATGCCGCGGGGATCGAGCGCCTTCTTGATGGAACGCATAACGGCCAGCGCCTCTGGGCCGTGTTCCGCCTCCAGAAACTCCCGCTTGCCAATACCGACTCCATGCTCGCCGCTGCACGAACCACCCAAGGCGAGCGCGCGGGCGACGATCCTACGATCCAGCGCCCAGGCTCGGTCCATTCCATCGGGTTCTGGGGGGACGAGAATGACGGTATGGAAATTGCCATCCCCAACATGACCAACCACGGTGGCGGCCAACCCTGACCCGGCAATATCCTCCTTCACCCCGAGGATTGCGTCATCGAGCTTCGAGATGGGCACGATTGTATCCGCCGTGAGCACCTTGTGACCCGGCCGAAGGCCCTGAACTGCCCAGTACACATCATGCCTCGCCTTCCACAGGCGGGTGCGGGTTTCCGTATCCATGGCCCAGGCGAAACTGCTCGCCTCGTAGGAAGCCGCGATCTCCTCGGCCTGCCGTGCCTGCTCCTCGACTCCGGCTTTGGAGCCGTGGAACTCGAGAAACAGCGTAGGCAAAGGCTCCAATCCCTCCAGCTTGGAATAGGCAATGCACGCTTGCGTCTGGAGCTCGTCCAGCAGCTCCAACCGCGCCACCGGGATTCCTGATTGGAGAATGGCGATCACGGTTTCCACTGCACCTTTCAAGCTAGGGAATTGGCAGGTTGCCGCCGAGATCGCGTCAGGAATGGGGTGGAGCCGAAGCTGAATCTCCATGATAACGCCAAGGGTGCCCTCCGAGCCGATGAAAAGATGAGTTAAGTCATACCCGTTCGACGCCTTCCGCACCCGGCCGCCGGTCTTAATCATCGTCCCGTCCGCGAGCACCACGGTCAAGCCAAGCACATTTTCCCTGATCGTACCATAACGGACGGCATTGGTGCCGCTCGCGCGCGTGCCGCACATCCCGCCAATAGTGCAGTGCGGCGTCCCCGGATCGACCGGAAAGAATAAGCCCTGGTCGCGCAGGTGCTCGTTGAGCTGCTCGCGGGTCACCCCAGCCTGGACGCGGCAATCCATATCGGGCTGGCTCACATCCAAGATCTCGGTCAGGTGCGAAAGATCAAGGCTAATGCCGCCCCGCACTGGCGTGACATGGCCCTCCAGCGAACTACCGGCCCCAAACGGCACTACTGGGATGTTCTGCGCATGGCAGAGCGCGAGCAGCCGGGATGCCTCCTCGCCCGTCTCGATAAACGCCACAGCATCCGGAAGATGTGGTTTATGAGGGTCCTGCCCGTGCGAATGATGCTCGCGCAGCGCCACATTGGTGGTTATGCGCTCGCCTAGGAAATCCCGGGCTGCTGCAATCACATCCTCAATGGCGCGCGGCATGGCCGTCCCCTCAAGCCTATTATGAAGGCGGAACCCGGGGTGGGATAGTTCCTTCCCACCCATCATTTGACGCCCGCCGCCCCCAAGCCTAGCGTTTATACAGGTCCAGCGCACGAGGAGCTATGGTAAACAAGCTTAAGCAGCGGCTGCGCACGGGCAAAGCTTGCCTTAATGGCTGGCTGGCGATCCCTTCGGGCTTTTCCGCCGAGGTCATGGCTCAGTGCGGATGGGACAGTGTCACCGTGGATCTGCAGCACGGCGTCCAAGATTATCTGTCGATGGTCCACTGCTTCCAGGCGATGCAGGCACATCCGGTAACGCCGCTGGTGCGGGTTCCCGTCAACGAGTTTGGTATCATCAATAAGGTCCTGGATGCGGGCGCCATGGGCGTGATTCGCCCTATGGTTGAACAACCGCCAGGAAGCGCAAAGCCTGGTTGCCTCCTGCAAATACCCTCCCGCGGGCCGCCGCAGCAATGGCCCTATCCGCGCTGCCATGTACGGAGCCGC
>JAFAHH010000610.1 GCA_019237355.1 Acetobacteraceae bacterium
AACGCGCGCATTGTCGTCGCCGCACGGTCATAGGGAATTGCCTCGATGATCGACAGGCGCGGACCACAATGTGTGCAGTTCGCGAACGGATACACGTATCGGCGTGACAGCCGGTCGAAAATCTCGTCACGGCAAGCGAGACACGTCGCCGCATCTGCGATGACACTAGTCTTGAACTCGCTTGACTCGCTTTCGGCAATCCGGAACGCGCCATCATCCGCCGTCTCGGCCTGCCGCACGCGTTCGATGGCATCGATCCGCGCCAGCGGCGGGGGCGCACGGCGCAATTCGTGGACAAATTCCTCGATGTCGCGGGTCTGTCCGCGTACCGATACGGTTACGCCACCGCCGTCATTGCCTACCCAGCCGCGTAGGCGGTAACGGTGCGCCAGGCGCCAGACCGTTGGGCGAAACCCGACCCCCTGCACCAGGCCCCGTACCCGGATCAGTTCGGCTAGCTCGGCCTCCGGCACGGTAATTTCTCCGGCTTCAAACTTCAGCCTACGCCCAGTTGGGCCCGAAGCGTTTGAATGACGACTTGTGGGTCGGCCGGCTTGAGAAACACCCCGGAAATTCCGAGCTCATGCAGCCCAACTGACCCAACCAACGCCTCACTCGCCGAGCTTACGATGTAAATCGGGATCGTGCTTCCGATTTCTTTCAGCTTGGCAGCAATCGCCCCACCGGCATCGATCGTCTCCATCATCAGGTCGGCCAGGACGGCATCGGGCTTGACGCGAATCGCCGTTCGCTCCCCCTCTCGGGCGCTTGCGGCTTCGCCAACGGTGAATCCCGCCGCCTCGAGAGCGTTCCTGAGCGCTGCTCGTGCTTGAGGGTTCTCATCGACCAGAAGTATCGTTTTGCGTTTGCTCCCTAGGCCTATATTCATTGTTCTATTCCGATCAAGTCGCCTATGCTGCTTTGTATGAATTTTACTGCTTCTAGCAGATTGCGTTGCGCGCCCTCGGTCAGACCTTCCTGAAATTCAAAATCGTAACCCCGGATTCCCACCTGAAAAGCCTGGGGGGCCCTTTCGAAATAGTTTTGGCAGATTGCCAGGAGCACTTCTGCACGTAGTAAGTGGCTCGTGAACGCAATATTGGGTGCGGATGATAGGGGCTGGATGCCGAAAGGCTCGGCGCCGTCCCGGGCAGCGTCCACGAACCAGACAACGTCGTTCTCGGCGATTTCCAAAGCGTCCTCGAGCACGAGCTGATAGTTGTCCCGCGCCGTAACGCCAGGCCAGTCCAATTTCTCGATTTCCGCTGCAACCGCCGGGCCTAGGCCATCGTCCTGCCGGCCAGGATTGCCGAATCCTAGTACCAGAACCCGGGTCGCCGGGGCGGAACTACGTTTGCCGCCGAGGGGGGTCATTCTTTCGTTCTCGCAGCGATGATTGATCCGTCAGCGTCCTCCAGCGTAACAATGAGCGGCATTTGGCCCAGTGCGTGGGTTGCGCAGGAGAGACATGGATCGAAAGCGCGGATTGCCACCTCCACATGATTCAACAGGCCTTCCGTGATCTCCTGTCCGGAAAGGTAATCTTCCGCCACCTTAGTGACGGCGCGGTTCATCGCCTCGTTATTGCTGGTGGTTGATACGATAAGGTTGGCCCTGACGACCTGGTCGTCCTCATTCACCTCGTAATCGTGGAACAGAGTTCCGCGCGGCGCTTCGATACAGGCCGTCCCTCTTGGCTGGCGTTCGCCCTGCACGATTAAATCAGAGCCCTGCAAATCGTCGTCAAACAGGAGCTCTTTGATTTTCTCGGCGCAGTGGATGATGCAGATCAGGCGGGCCCAGTGATAAGCCAGAGTCGGGTGAACTGGGCCGCCGCCATTTTCAGCAATAAACTCGCGGCGCGCGTCCTCGGCCAACCTGGTGCCGATCGAGTTGCAACAGTTGATCTGGGCCAAGGGGCCAACGCGATACCACCCATTTTCCCGGCCGAGCGACCGTATGTGGGGAAATTTCATGTAGCTCCAGGATCGTACTTCCTCGATGAAGTAATCACGATAATCAGCGGGACTCACGGCGTCGAAAATAATTTTTCCATCAGCATCAATTGCGCGCAGTTTGCCGTCATAGAGGTTCATGCCCCCATCAGGGCCAACAAGGCTAAGGAAGTTCGATCTGAAGCTGGCAAACTCCCGATGCAGCTTCTGATGCGCTTCGACATAAGCTTTGTGCTGCTCTAGCGCATCACAGCACCATTTGATGACGTTCTCTATATCACGGCGCAGCGCATCACGCTCATCGGCCGCCAGATTCTGATTTACACCGCCCGGAACCGCGCTTGTGGGGTGGATTCGTCGCCCCCCGGTGGCTTTGATGACCTCCTGGCCATACTTGCGGATAAAAATCGCCCACTTACCAATAATCGGATAGCGGCGTAGGACGTGAATGATGTTGCGTTCTTGAGCGGGAGCGCCGAACCCGAACAGAAGATCCGGCGCTGCCAAATGGAAGATGTGAGTGGCGTTCGACTGCAGGATCTGCCCGTAATGCATCAGCTCGCGCACCTTTTCGGCGGTTGGCGTGAGCTTGGTCACCCCAACCACCTGATCCATCGCCTTCGCCGCCGCGAGGTGGTGGCTTACCGGGCAAATGCCGCATAGCCTCTGAATGATGACGGGCACTTCCCAGTACATGCGGCCGCGAATGAACCGCTCGAATCCACGAAACTCGACAATATGGAATCGGGCTTGATCGACCTTGCCAAATTGATCGAGCCGGATAGTAACCTTGCCGTGACCTTCGACGCGTGTGACCGGATCGATGACGATCTTGCGTGGGCCCGGCTCTACTCGGGCGGCGATGTCCATAACGATTCCCCGTGTCCCAGTTTACCTTCCGGCCACGTCAGTCATACTTGCGCAATCGATAAGAAAGGGCCGGCTCTCGGCCCGATGCGAGTGCCTTGATTGTCTCCCAAATGGCGTTAGCCGAAGGAGGGCAGCCAGGGAGGAAATAATCGATCTTGACGATTTCATGCGATGGGTACACACGATCGAGCAGCAACGGCAAATCCTCGTCATTCGGCATGGTTCCGCCATCCTCCACCGTTGGCCCGTTGAGGTACGCCTCCTCCAAGCATTCGCGTAGTCCCACGAGGTTCCGCATGGAAGGAACTCCGCCGTTGATGGCGCAGGCGCCGACGGACACAAGAATCCGGCAATTCTTGCGGAATTGTTTTAGAACATGAACGTTGTGCTCGTTGCTGCACCCCCCTTCGACGAGCCCAATATCGACAGGCTGATCGAAACACTTTTTATCGTCGAGTGGGGATTTGTCGAGATCAACGAGGTCGATCAACTCAAGAAGCCGCTCGTCCATATCAAGCAGCGACATGTGACATCCGAAACATCCGGCTAACGAGCAAGTAGCTAATCTTGGTTTCGCCATGGCACATCTCCCGCTGCCGTACCCTTCAAGTCTTCGGAACGGAACGCACAGCCTCGATATCGCTCCCAATAGGGGCCTTGTCGAACCGATGGTGGCCGGAGGGAGTCCGGAATCCAGTCCGCTTGATAAGAATGCAGCCGACCGGGCAGACATGGGCAGCTTTGTCGGCCGCAGCCATAGCAGTGTCGCCGAGAGCCGAGCCATCTACAGTCAGCCGCATATGGATGCCGCGGCCCTCGAAACCGAACACCGATTTGCCATCCTCGTACCGCGATGCACGGATGCACCGGGAGCAGAGGATGCATCGATTGCGATCAAGCACGATTTCGGGGTGCGTCGCGTCTAACTCGCGCTGAGGCCACAAATAGGGAAGTGTTGGCGCCGCCATGCCCAAGCGGTATCCGAGCGCTTGTAGTTCGCAGTCTCCGCTTTTTTCGCACGTTGGGCAGAGATGGTAACCCTCAACGAACAGCATCTCGATAATCACGCGGCGATCACTGTTCAGAGCCGGCGTATCGTTTTCTACCACCATCCCCTGCGAGACAGGCGTCACGCATGCGCTGTTGATCCGGCCGTTGATCCTGCAGGAGCAAACGCGGCAATGCCCGGCCGGCGGCAAATCCGGGTGGTAGCAAAGCCGGGGTACATAAACCCCCGCAGCGTCGCATGCCTGGATTACGCTCTGCCCTTCCAGCGCTTGGATCTGGGTTCCATCGACGGTTAAGCTTATTCTGGCGTCGCTCATACGGGCTCCGTCTCATCAACGGGTTCACGGCCTTGCACCTTGACCGCGACCGCCAACGCTTCTTCGAGCGTGACAGCCGGGACGAATTGATACGGCAGAAGCCGCGCCTCATAAACTTGCGGGAAATTGCGCATTGTCGTCAGAATCGGGTTGGCAGCCGTCTGGCCCAGGCCACACCGGCTCATTCGCGTCACGGTGTTGGCTAGCTCCTCAAGCGCCGTCACATCCTCGAGGGTGCCGCGATGCTTCAGAATTTTGTCGAGACCTCTCCCGAGAAGTGTTGTCCCAACCCGGCACGGGGCACACCAACCACACGATTCGTGGATGAAAAACTCAGTGAAGAGGCTTGCGACCTCGAGCACATCCCGCCCGGGGCCAAAGACCATCACCGAACCACCCGTTGCTAGATCCTCATAAGCGATCCGCCGTCCGAAGTCCTTGGGCGCAACACATTGTCCGGACGGGCCGGCCATTTGTACGAACTCGGCATCAGCGGCCCCTACCTGGTCGAGTAGCTCATTTACGGTGATCCCGAACGGGACCTCATAGATGCCGGGATGCGCGCAATCGCCGGATACGCTTAGAAGCTTGGTGCCCGTGGACTCTCGCGTGCCGAAACTTGCGAACCAATCAGATCCGTTTTCCATGATACGCGCGACACAGGCAAAGCTTTCGACATTGTCAACCGCGGTCGGCTGCTGGAGATAGCCCCTTTCGGTCGGGAAGGGAGGGCGGTCGCGAGGGGCACCCCGTTTGCCCTCGAGCGACTCGATCAACGCGGATTCCTCCCCGCACACGTAAGCGCCGGCGCCAAGCTGGATACGGACATCGAAATCGAATCCTTCACACCCGCAAATATTGCTCCCCAGCAGCCCCAGACGCCGCCGGTTTTCAAGAACAGTCTGAAGCGTCTTCCAGAGATAGGCGTATTCGCCGCGAAGATACACAAGGCCCGACTGCGCGCCGAGAGCATTGGCCGCAATGGTCATGCCGTCGAAGACCACGTCCGGTGCTTCGGTCAGCAGCACCCGGTCCTTGAAGGTACCCGGCTCGCCCTCGTCAGCATTGCAGATCAGATAATGTTGTTGGCCAGGTGACTTCCGGCAAAATTTCCATTTGAGGCCAGTTGGGAAGCCGGCGCCACCGCGACCGCGCAGCTTGGCTTTGATGATTTCCTGGATAATGGACTCAGGAGAAAGCCCTAAAGCAGCGCGCACCCCATCGCCTCGCCGCCGCCGCTGGAAAATGATCGGGCCAGCCTTCATTATGTGTGACGCGACGCGCGCTTGAGGCAGCGCAGCCACCCTTGGATCAGGCGCACGAAACACGGGCGGGTCCACATCGGCGGGAGCGGCGCGAAGTGCGGCAATGATGCTGCGCGCGTCCGATGGGCTCAAGGCAGTAACGACGGTCCCGTTGATCAAGGCAGACGGCTCCTGGTCAGCCATCCCGATGTCGCTGGTCCATTCGATCGTGAACTCGCCATCCGGCGAGGCCGTACCGATTGCAGCTCCGGAAGCTGCGGCAAAAGCTTGGGCAACCTTCGCTGCGCCTTTCATCAGGGAGACTGGGGTCTTGGAGAGCCGGACATGGAACCGGCCCTTTCTCTCCCGGCTGAAAAATGAATAAAACGAAACCATGTCTTCGACTTCTACGGCATGGATCCCGAGGCTTTGCGCTATCGCCCGGACCGAGGCCGCAGAGACTCTGCCCCATCGATGTTGAACCGCCTGGACGATATCCATAAGCCTGGTACGATCCCGGCCGAACTCCGCCACGATCCGGTCGATGAGCACAGCGTCCTCTGGCCTGGCCGCGGCCGGGTCCTCGCGCAGCTCGCGCGCACCGGTCCCCATCATGCATGGCTCCTTTCAAACCTGCGGCCGACCCGCCGGTCATAGCCGCACGCGCGGGTCACGAGGCTAATTCCCGGGCACTTGCGGGTGCCTGTTTGCCCAGCTCGAACTCCGAAAACGCCCGGAGGTAGTGTGAGCGCAATAACAAGTCGGCCCGCCTGGCACGCGATGCGTCCAGACGCCCACGGATCTCATTCACCGAGGCGAAGGCGTGATCTTCGAGCCACCGCTCCAGCCCGACGACGAGGGCGGTCAACTGCTCCGGACCATGTCGGAGCAGCGCGGAGGTGGTACCGACGACATCGGCGCCGGCCAGTAGGAACTTGATTACCTCGGCATAACTGTCGACGCCCGTCCCCGCGGCGAGCGACATGTTGACGGGCCGCGACAACAATGCGGTCCAAGTGGGCGGCAGGTGGGTGTCGGCCGGACTGGACAGGGCCGGCGCGCCCATCACGGTCAGCGTCTCGATGTCTAAATGCCTCGGCGGACGCTCACCGCTTGTGTGTTGTAAAGTGTTGGCGTCAGCTCGTCTTTCCTTAAGCGAGCCAATCGCAAGCAGTTGCGACGCACTCACAGCACCTATAAAGAGGCAAGGTACAAAGCGCCACACTGACTTAAATCGAACGTTTAGAACAATTATTATGGCGGCGCAAGCGGAAATTGACCCAGCCCTGCACAACGGCTTCGAATGCCCGGAACGTTCCACCGCGCTTTGGCGCGTGACGAGGCGAAGAAGTCTCTGTGGTTTCCCGCCTGCGGCGAACAGGAACGGACATACATGATATCGGAATCGAATCATCCACTCCGCAAACATGGCTCCCCAGAAGCCCCAGGCGCCGCCGGTTTTCAAGAACAGTCTGAAGCGTGTTCCAGAGATAGGCATATTCGCCGCGAAGATGGCATGGATGCCGAGGCTTGCCGCTATCGCCCGGACCGATTCCGCAGAGACTCTGACCGGTCGGTTTTGAACGGCATGGACGATCTCCATGAGCCGAGTACGGTCTCGGCCACACTCCGCCACCATCGTATCGATGAGTACAGAGTCTTCTAGAGCGGTTTCCACTCAAGTGGAACCGCTCTAGCTTTGTTTTGCGAGCATATTCACGCGATGGGGATCGCCTTCGGCGATTCCACCTGATCGCGATCTGCTCTAGCCTGGCCGCCGCCGGGTCGCAGTAGGCCCAGCGCCTCGCGCGTTTCACGCGCACCAGTCCCCATTATCGATCGCTCCTTCAGCTGCTTCAGCGATCCGTCACAATGGGTCGTATCGAGCGATCTCGGTATTGCTCAATATTAGCGCGAATGGGCGTAGATTGACGGATTCGGATAGTGCTAGTCTAGATTCCGAACTGGCGTCCCGTACGGGATTCGAACCCGTGTTACCAACGTGAAAGGCTGGCGTCCTAGGCCTCTAGACGAACGGGACAAACGCCCGCCGTGGGTAGCGGACGGCGTACCCAGGGTCAAGCAAGCCAATTTACACCATCGGCGGACCTCGCGTCCCAAACCCGCCAGCTCACGCCGCCGCAGCGTCGGTAAGCACTAACCCCACCTGCGGGCTGCCGTTCCAATCCTCCGCCCGCAAATGCCCGGCCAGGTGCACCGGCGTGCCCGCCGGACCGAGCAGATACTCGGCCAACACACCATCCCTCGCGCGGAACAGGAGCGCTTTCAGGCGTGCCCCACCTCCCTCCCCCTCGATAATGGCCCGAATCGTGGACCCGTCCCGCCCAACGCGGTCGCTGCGCACCACCCGCGCGTGGCTCACCACGAACACCGGCTCCTCATTGCCATTCCCGAATGGCGCCAGCCGGGCAACATGTTGCGCCAGCTCCGGCGTGATGCCGGGAACCGTAAGCGCGCCTTCCACCACCAGATCAGCCGAACTCGGAAGCGAAGCCGCGGCGGCAAGCCGCTCGTTCAGAAATGCATGCAGCTCGCCAAGCCCCGCCTGATCCAATGCGAACCCGGCGGCCATCGCATGGCCTCCGCCTGCCGTTAAAATCCCAGCTTGCCGTGCGGCGATCACGGCCGCCCCCAAGTCGAACCCCACAACCGAGCGGCCCGAACCCTTCGCGACACCCCCCGCCAAAGCGGCGACGCAAGCCGGACGGTTATATCGCTCCTTAATCCGTCCAGCGACGATCCCGACCACCCCCGGATGCCATTGCTCGCGCGCCACTAAAAGAACGGGGTTGCCGTTTTCGGCCTGCTCCGCCGCGGCTGCGAGCGCCACCTCCAGGATCGCCCCTTCCACCTGTTGCCGCTGCCGGTTGATGCCGTCGAGAAGCGCCGCAAGCTCGTGGGCCTCGGCCGGGTCTTCGCACAACAGCAGCCGCAACCCGAGCTGGGATTCCCCGATCCGCCCCGCCGCGTTGATCCGCGGCCCGAGTCCGAAACCGCATGTCGCGGCAGAGGGAGAATCGTGCGCCTGGGCCACATCGAGCAGTGCAGCAATGCCCGGCCGAGCCCGCCTGGCCATAACCCTGAGGCCCTGCCGCACCAGGGCCCGATTCACCCCGGTCAGCGGCATCACATCACATACGGTCGCGAGCGCCACCAGATCGAGTAATGCGAGCAGATCGGGCTCGGGGTGGCCTAGGAAGTACCCCGAACGCCGCAGCTCCCGCACCGTCGCGACCGCGGTCAGGAACGCAACCCCTGTCGCACACAACGCATGCAGGCCGGAACGGCAATCGAGGCGATTGGGATTGACGGTCGCCAGCACCGGCGGAAGCACGCCTTCGGATTTATGATGATCGAGCACGATCACATCGGCGCGGTTGTGCATGCGCGCTAGCACGTCGGCCGCCGCTGTGCCGCAATCGACGCAGACGATCAGGCTGGCCCCCCGCGCAACGAGCGACTCCAGGGCCGGCGCATTTGGGCCGTAGCCTTCGGTGCTTCGGTCGGGCACATGGAAATGCACGGCGCAGCCGAGGTCGCGCAAAAAAGTCACCACCAGTGCGGTGCTACACGTGCCATCGACATCATAATCCCCGAATACCGCCACCGTTTCCCGCCGGCGGATCGCGAATGCCAGTCGCTCAGCCGCTTCGTTCATGTCGGTAAGCGTCGAGGGGTCTGGAAGCAGGACGCGCAACGTGGGCTCGAGGAAATGAATCGCGGATTCGATTTCGATCCCACGCCCGGCGAGCAGCCGGCCGATGATTTCCGGCACGCCCAGCCGCTGGGCGATTCCTAACCCCACCCGGTCTTCACCCGCGCGCCAAAGCCAGCGCCGCCCAGTCAGGCTGCGCGCCACACCTAGCACGGGCTGCATTTAAGCAGGGGACCAGGTCTTCGTTTCAAAATTATGGTGCGCTTCGATGTAACGAACCGTGCCGGACTTGCTGCGCATTACGACGGAGTGGGTGATTGCGCCTGATCCGAATCGCCGCACCCCGCGCAACATCGGCCCGCCGGTCACGCCGGTTGCGGCAAACATTACATCACCCTTCGCCATATCGATGATGTCGTATTTCTGTTTTGGGTCGGAAATCCCCATGCTGCGGGCGCGATCTATCTGCGCCTCGTTTTCGAACAGCAGGCGTCCCTGCATCTGCCCGCCAATGCAGCGCAGGGCGGCGGCGGCAAGAACGCCTTCCGGTGCTCCCCCTGCACCCACGTACATGTCGACACCACTCTCGGGCATGGCCGTCGCTATCGCACCCGCCACATCGCCATCGCTGATCAGCATGATTCGGGCGCCTGCCTCACGACACTTGGCGATCAGCTCGAGATGCCGGTCACGCTCAAGAATGCAGACCACGAGATCCGCGATGTCACGCTTTTTGGCTTGGGCGAGATTGCGCAGGTTTTCGGCAGGCGGCGCATCGAGGTCAACGATGTGCGGGGGCAATCCACCGCCCACCGCAATCTTGTCCATGTAGATATCGGGTGCATGGAGAAAGTGTCCGCGTTCGGCGGATGCAATGACCGCAAGCGCATTCGGGCCACCTTTCGCAGTAATGGTCGTGCCCTCGAGAGGGTCCACGGCGATGTCCATCGCCGGGCCGCCAATGCCTACCCGTTCGCCAATGAACAGCATCGGCGCTTCATCCATCTCGCCTTCGCCGATGACGACCACGCCATCGATCGCCACGCTGTCGAAGGCACGCCGCATGGCCTCCACGGCCGCGCCATCCGCTTCATTCTTTTTGCCGCGGCCCATCCAGCGCGAGGCGGCGAGCGCCGCGGCTTCGGTGACTCGTACCAGCTCGAGCGCCAGATTGCGATCGGAATGTGTCACCTGATCCCGTTCCATACCGTACCCCTGCTTCAAGCCGATTCGATCCGGATCAGCGTGGGCGCCTCCAGCACCGAATCGAGTGCTGCAATCTTATCCAAGGCCTCCCGCATTGCCGATTCTTTGGCGTCGTGCGTAACGATAGCCACCGGCACCGCCTCCCCTGGGCTTCTACCCCGCTGCAGCAGCGATTCGAGGGAAATACCGTGGTCGCGCAGCACGGCCGCGACATCGGCAATGACACCCGGCTGGTCGATCACCATAAGCCGCAAATAATAAAATCCGGTGTGCGCCTCCATCGGCACTGACGGCGCATCGGATAAATCACCCGACGACGCCCCCCAAACCGGGGTCACCCGGCCCCGCGCAACATCGACAAGATCGGCGACCACTGCGGAAGCCGTGGGGCCAGCACCAGCGCCGCGACCCTCGAGCATGATCCGGCCCACGAAATCGCCCTCCGCCACCACCGCGTTATACACGCCCTCGACTTGCGCAACCGATGAAGTCGCCGGGACCATGCAGGGATGAACCCGCGCTTCGATTCCACCCTCGGTTTGGCGCGCGATCCCGAGCAGCTTGATGCGATACCCGAGCTGGTCGGCGTAAGCTATATCCAGCGCAGAAATACCCCGTATGCCCTCGGTATGGACCGCATCAAAAGCGACGGGCCGGCCGAAGGCGAGTGCCGCCAGAATCGCTAACTTGTGGGCAGCATCAATGCCGTCGATGTCGAATGAGGGATCCGCCTCGGCATAACCAAGCTTCTGAGCGTCGCCTAAAACTTCGGCAAATTCGCGCCCGCGCTCGCGCATCGTGGTCAGAATGTAGTTGCAGGTTCCGTTCAAGATGCCAGCAATCCAGGTGATTCGGTTGCCCGCCAGACCTTCGCGCAATGCCTTGATCACCGGGATACCGCCCGCAACCGCCGCTTCGAAAGCGAGCGGGACATGATGGCGCTCCGCTTTCGCGGCAAGTTCGGCCCCGTGAATCGCGATAAGTGCCTTGTTGGCGGTAACCACCGGCTTGCCGGCCTCGATCGCGGCTTCAACCAAGGCGCGGGCGGGGCCCTCGGCGCCACCGATCAGTTCCACGACGGCATCCACCCCCGGGTCGAAGGCGATGGCGACCGGGTCCTCGTACCACCGTAGCCCGGCCAGCGGAACCGACCGCTCCCGCAGCCGGTCACGGGCAGATACGGCGGTAACGGCGATTGACCGCCCAGCACGGGCCGCCACGATCTCGGCATTGTCGCGCAGCAACCGGAGCACGCCGCCGCCGACCGTACCCAGGCCAGCAACGGCAACAGAAAGCGGCCGCGTCATGCCGAAGCAGTCAGCATCGGTTCAGCCGGATCGGGATGATTGGATTCCTGTTGCAAGAACGCCTTGATATTGCGCACGGCCTGACGCAACCGATGCGTGTTCTCAACGAGCGCGATACGAACGTGGCCGTCACCGTATTCACCAAATCCAATACCCGGCGATACCGCTACTTTCGCCTTCGCCAGCAATAATTTTGCGAAGGCGACGCTGCCGAAATCAGCGTAGCGGGCCGGGACCGGCGCCCAGGCGAACATGCTCGCCTCGGGGCTCGGCACCTCCCACCCGGCCGCCTGGAGACCCCGAATGAGTACGTCCCGCCGCTCACGATACAAATCGCGCATTGCTTGCACGCAATCTTGCGGACCGTTTAGCGCGGCGACGGAGGCGACCTGAATTGGCGTAAAAGCGCCGTAGTCGAGGTAGGATTTCATGCGCGCCAGCGCGGCGATCAGCCGCGGATTGCCTGCCGCGAATCCAATGCGCCATCCTGGCATGGCGTAGGTTTTCGACATGCTGGTGAATTCCACCGCAATATCCTTGGCACCCGGAACCTGCAGAATCGAAGGCGGCACCCGGTCCCCAAAGTAAAGTTCCGCGTAGGCGAGATCGGACAGCACCC
>JAFAHH010000629.1 GCA_019237355.1 Acetobacteraceae bacterium
TCCAATTCGTAAGACTTTATTAAACAACCTCTCCTAACACTTCGTTAATACCCCAATTTTCTCGATGTTGCTTTCTCCATCACCTCCCACAGGACACCCTTTGCCTCGGCCCAGCTTCACCAGTGCTCCGGCGCTTCCGGCGTGATGGGTTTGTGTCCCCGGTATTGGGATCCCATACCCGGCGTGAAACTCCCCAAGGCCGCTGCCGCGTGCGGCACGGCCCTACCAGCGGCGAAGGGCCGATTTGCCGCAGGTGACGGTCCGGGGGGGCACATATCGCTGAGCAGCCCGAGGCAGAAGTAGACCCCGAAATGGCTAGGCGGACGTTGACGACCGCGTCACCGGCTTGCGCGCTGGCACCAGCCCTGGCCTCCTGCGTTCCCCCGCAGAACTCCGCCGCGAGGACGAAGCGACGTTTCCGGTTATGGCTTTCACCCCGGCACTGACGCGTTTGCTACGTGTCTCCAGCGGGAGAGCCTTGGACGTCGATACTTGGCTCCGCCGCCGGCCCCGTACTGGGGTTGGGGTTACTGTGGCTGGGGCGGACCCTGGGAATATTGGTCTTAGCGGGAGGTTCTGACCCGGCGACTTCTGCGACAGTAACGACCGGGTAAGCCGGCTGGATAGCAGGCGCCGGCTTTCAACGTCATGTTTGGCAGAACCATTCCAGCGTAGGGATAGGTTGCCGTCACACTGAGCCCACAGGGCTCTGTCGCGACAAAAAATCCCGAGGCGTCGAGGCCCCGCACTCGGGCAACGGCGGCCCCGTAGGAAGCTGTCTCGGATGCCGATGCACACATCGTAGCGCGGATAGCGCCACACTTGGCCGCGGCTTCGACTGCAAAAGTGATCCGCGTCTCGGTCAGCATCGCCAGGCCCAGATCGAAGCCGCCGATCAGGAGTAAAAGCAGGGGGATTAGTATAATCGCAAATTCTAGGGCAACGACCCCGTCGCAATCCGGAACCAGGTCGGTCAGCGCATTGGTTCGCGACGCGAGCGCCCGTGCTCGCCCCATCAGCGGGGCATTGTGGCCGTCCTGGCTCTTCTGCATCTTAGCGACTTTTGCAGCCATCATCCTCTGCCGGGAGCAGAAAGCTTAACGATGTTTCGTCAACCTGCCGTCCAGATCCACGTCAGCGGAGCGTCACGATAGAAGGGTCGGGGTGTTCCACCACCGCCGGCCCCGACGCCAAGACGAGCTTTCTCGACGCCGTTCTCGACGGCCTGTTCACCGTGCCGGGCGACGGCTGCATCGATTTTGCCGGTGTGCTCGCCGAACTTGCGGCCGCGGATTACGAGGGCTGGCTGGTTGTCGAGGCCGAACAGGACCCCGCAAAGGCGCCGCCGCTCGCTTATGCCCGGCTTGGTTTTGCCCAGCTGCGCGCTGCCGCAACCCGCGCGGGGCTCGCCAAGGAGGGATAACCGGCACCGCCCCAGCCGGCAGCACCATCGCGCACCCGCGAATTCCCGGCCGACTTCCGCAACCCCCGCACAGCGTCTGTTCGCTTATGCTGCAGATGTGCCGTTCGTCAGTTCCGGCCCGGATGCAATCCAGCTGGTCACGCACTCCATTTCTTCGTATGACAGCAATGGCGGCGCATGCCCGCAACCCGCAACTTCTCTGAGTATGGTACGCTTGCCTCGCCGTACCATTTGCGCCGCGATTTCCCGTGACAGCATGTCCGATTGCTCGCCGCGCAACAGCAAAACGTCGCATTGGATCGCATCCCAGTATTTCCACAGGCTAAGATTGTAAAGCAGCCCCGGCCCGAATACCCGCGCAATGCCCGGATCACACAGCACCCGACAGGCGCCGCTGTCGTCGCGGGCAACGCTGTGTTCCGTCAGGTGCAGCCAGTCCGCATCATCCAGCTCACCAAACGGCGCCAGAGTGTTTCGATAATAACTGACAGCCGAACGCAAATCGGGAAAGCTGGTTGGCATCTGCCGGAGATAGCCGCCAATCCTGCTGAGTGCCGCCCAGGAAAGGTATGGACCGATGTCGTTCACCACCAGGCGCCGAATTGGGGTTTGCGGTATGCCCGCCTTCA
>JAFAHH010000675.1 GCA_019237355.1 Acetobacteraceae bacterium
ACGCCGAGAACTTCGCGGTCAGCCTAATCAATCAGCCTGGAGCCGGAACCTGGCCGATCGTATCACCCACGTTTATCGTGTTGCCCAAGGACCCGAAGGACCCGGCCCGCAGCGCCAATGTGATAAAGTTCTTCGATTGGGCTTACACCAGCGGAGATGGTATCGCCAAGGAGCTCGAGTACATCCCGTTACCGCCGAAGGTGAAAGACGCTGTGCGCAATGCCTGGCGCACCCAGGTAAAAAGCTGAACCCTTCTGCTGATTGCCAGGTCTGGAGCAAATTCTATGGATCATTGCTCCAGGCCGGCTGCCGAGACCACGGAACTTCAGAAGCATGAGCGTGCAGCATCTCGTTTCATCTGATCTGCCGAGCCGACGGGCAAGGATGGGCGATGCCATGTTTGCCGCGGCTGCGGCGAGTTCGGGCGTATTTGTGCTCGCCTTGCTGGGCGCGATCATCATTGTGCTGTTCATCGGAAGCCTGCCGGCATTCCGGGCATTCGGGGCAGCGTTCCTGGTTTCTCCGACCTGGAACCCGGTCAAGCAGGTGTTTGGCGGTGCCGTGCCGATCTACGGCACGGTGGTCAGCTCCGTTCTGGCGCTAATTCTGGCCGTGCCGCTATCCTTTGGAATCGCCTTTTATCTGACCGAGCTGGCGCCCGTTTGGATACGCTACCCGATTGGTACGGCGATCGAGCTGCTCGCCGCAATCCCCTCCATCATCTACGGCATGTGGGGTTTTTTCGTAATTGTCCCCATCATGGCGCAATATGTGCAGCCAGCAATCATCGGCACTGTGGGCGACGTTCCGGTTTTGGGCGACTTGTTCCAAGGGCCACCCTTTGGAACCGGCCTGGCGACCGCCGCCTTCATTTTAGCGGTAATGATCATCCCGTTCATTGCCGCAACGATGCGCGATGTATTTCTTAGCGTGCCGGTGGTCTACAAGGAATCGGCGTACGGGGTAGGCTGCACGACTTGGGAGGTGATGCGCTCGATCGTGCTGCCGTACACCCGGGTCTCGGTTACCGGCGGAATAATGCTGGGCCTGGGACGGGCGCTCGGTGAGACCATGGCGGTGACCTTTGTCATCGGCAACACCAACCGCATTTCTCCGAACCTGTTTGCCAACGGCAACACGATTGCTTCGCTCGTGGCACTCGAATTTCCGGAAAGCCAAGCCGGAAGCCTGAAACTATCAGCGCTCTTGGCGCTGGGCTTCCTGCTATTCGTCATCTCATTTGCCGTGCTTGCGATCTCCCGCCTGCTGTTGCGACCCCAACGCGATGTAAAATAACCAGCATGAGCACAACCATCTCCGTCCCCGTCAAGGATTTGCGCGTTGCAGCCGGCCTCAGTAGGCGGCGAAAGCGGGTCAATCGTGCCATTCAGGCGCTTTGTACAATCGCCACGATCGCCGGCTTGCTTTTTCTGGCGTCGATCTTATCAACCCTGCTTTGGCGAGGGCTCGGCGGGCTCAGCCTTACAGTATTTACCGAAACAACCAAGCCGCCTGGATCGGGTGGCGGCCTGCTCAATCCCATCATCGGCAGCCTTATTCAAACAGCGCTGGGAACGGCTATCGGCACGCCTCTCGGGCTGCTCGCGGGCACCTATCTCGCCGAGTACGGCAAGGGTTCGGCGCTCAGCAACGCCGTCCGGTTCATATCGGACGTGCTGCTTGCGGCCCCCTCCATTCTGATCGGCTTGTTTGTCTATGAGATAGCGGTCGATCCGTTCGGCGGCTTCTCTGGCCTGGCGGGGTCGATCGCGCTCGCGGTGATTGTGATTCCCATTGTCGTGCGGACAACCGAGGACATGCTCCGGTTGGTTCCAGGTTCCATGCGGGAGGCGGCGGCGGCACTCGGCGCGCCCCAATGGAAGGTTATTGTCCTCATCTGCTACCGCGCCGCGCGTGGCGGTATCCTGACCGGAATTCTGCTCGCGATCGCACGGGTTGCGGGTGAAACCGCGCCCCTGTTGTTTACCAGCCTAGGTAACCTAAATTGGTCGCTCCGCCTTGATCAGCCGATGGCAAGCCTGCCCATCACCATCTATCAATATGCCGGATCGGCGTATGAAGACTGGGTACAGCTCGCCTGGGTCGGATCCCTGCTGATCACGGTTGGCGTGTTGGCGATCAACCTTTTGGCCCGCACCGTCGTCCAAGGGCGCCGTTAAGCCTATGTGAAATCCATGAGCATCAGCATGAACCAAACAGAGCAGCGGGTACGAGTCCTCTTGAGCGGTGAGCGCCCATCTCCGCATAAGTCAGAACCGCGGATTGCTATCCGCGATCTCGATTTTTTCTACGGTCCGCTGCAGGCCCTGAAGGAGATCAATCTCGACTTGCCTGAGCGCCAGGTGACCGGAATGATTGGCCCCTCCGGGTGCGGTAAGTCCACGCTATTGCGCTGCCTCAACCGCATGTACGACCTCTACCCCGGTCAGCGTGCGACGGGCCAGGTGATGATGGATGGGCAGAATATTGTCGGGTCGCATATTGATGTGAATGCTTTGCGTGGCCGGGTCGGCATGGTGTTTCAAAAGCCCACGCCTTTTCCAATGACGGTGTACAACAATATCGCGTTTGGCGTGCGCTTGCACGAACGGCTTTCGAAATCCGAGATGGATGAACGGGTCCACTGGTCATTAACGCGCGCCGCCCTTTGGGAGGAAGTGAAAGACCGGCTCCATGCGCCGGCATTGGGCTTATCGGGCGGCCAGCAGCAACGGCTTTGCATTGCACGAACGATCGCCGTCCGGCCCGATGTGATTCTGCTTGATGAGCCGA
>JAFAHH010000417.1 GCA_019237355.1 Acetobacteraceae bacterium
CTGAGGACGACACAACCATATGATATGCCCCGGCCATAAACCCCGAGGGCGTGTCGAGCGGCGTGCCAGACGTATACTCGAAAACCTCCCCTGGATCGAGAACGGGCTGCTGCCCAACGACACCCGGACCCTTCACCTCTTGCGTACGCCCAAGAGCGTCAGTGATGTGCCATGTTCGCCGCAGCAACTGGACGGGCTCTCGCCCACAGTTCTCAATCTTTACGCTATAAGCCCAGACATAATGTCCTTCCTCCGGCTGCGATTGGTCCTCCAGAAAGAATGAGCGGACGCTGACACGAATGCCTCGCGTGGTGGCCGCGTAATCCAGGGGGCGGCCCTTTTCATGGCTCTCTTCCGACATGACAGGCTGGCTCTGCTCGGAGACGGGGCGATTTGAGAAAAGTCGGCGCGGGTTGTCCAGCATACATACTACAAATAGCCTGGGCTGGACGTTGGTTTGGCTGCCTCCAAGGCTTCCGCCAAATCCTGCTTGAGGTCCTCGAGATCCTCTAAACCCACCGAAAGCCGGATGACCCCATCGGTGATGCCGAGCCGCGCCCTTTCCTCGGGCCCGATTCGCATATGGGTCGTGGTTGCCGGATGGGTAACGAGAGACTTGGAGTCACCCAAATTATTCGATATCGCGATCAAATGGAGCGCGTTCATCACGCGAAAGGCGGTCGCCTTATCAGCAACTTCGAACGTTACGATGGTCCCCCCGGCGCGCATTTGCTGCCGCGCCAAGGCGGCCTGAGGATGGTTATCTCGCGTCGGATACCAGACCCGCCGCACCTCAGGCTTTTCGGCGAGGAAAGCCGCGATCGCCTCGGCGCTCTGGCATGCCGCCCCAAGCCGGAGGGCCAAAGTCTCGAGCCCCTTCAGGAGCAGCCATGCATTGAAGGGCGAGATGGAGGGTCCGGTATTGCGGATATAGGGCTGCAGAACCTCATCGACCCATTTCCTCTGGCTCAGAACCGCCCCGCCCAAGACCCGGCCCTGGCCATCGATGTGCTTGGTACACGAGTAAACCACGACGTCCGCGCCCAATTCGAGCGGCCGCTGGAGCAGCGGCGTTGCGAACACATTATCAACAACCACCATGGCACCAGCATCGTGCGCCAGCTCGCCTACGGCGCGCAGGTCCACAATCTCAAGCATTGGGTTGGAGGGCGACTCAAGCAGCACTAGCCGGGTGGGGCGGCTGAGCGAATTGCGCCACTGGGCGAGATCCGACCCATCAACGAACTCCGTGGTGATTCCAAAACGCGGCAGCAAGGTCGAGACAATCCAGTGGCAGGAGCCGAATAGCGCGCGCGACGCAACCACCCGGTCGCCGGCCTGGAGGTGACACATAAGCGCGGCGTGCACTGCGGCCATACCCGTGGCGGTCGCACGACAGGCCTCGGCGCCCTCAACCTGAGCCAGACGTTGCTCGAGCATCGTTACGGTGGGATTGCCGAAGCGAGAGTACTGATAGTGCTCCGCCGTGCCCGCGAAGGTAGCCTCGGCTTGCTCGGCGTCATCGTACACGAAGCCGGAGGTGAGGAATAAAGCTTCGGCGGTTTCGCCGTAATGGCTCCGGGTTATGCCGCCTTGGACGAGGGTTGTAGCTGGTTTGTAGTTCTGTCGCGTCATGCTGTCAGGCCCCAGGACAGATTGGCCCGACCGGTGGAGCAGCAAACCGGGGAAACCGGGTTGCTGGCCTCTTTAGCGCGCTTGTTTCACCTCGCCGCAAGCCGGCCGGACAAATCACGAGGGGCGTCCTCTTGGCCCGCCGAGTCTACCCTAGGGCGTTGCTGATTGCGCGGTCAACCGGGTTTGCCCTATAAACGCGTCGGCGCCCGCGGGTGTAGTTCAATGGTAGAACGGCAGCTTCCCAAGCTGTTCACGGGGGTTCGATTCCCCTCACCCGCTCCACCTAGCTAAGTTTTGTGAGTGAGCGACCGCAGTTTGGTCTACCATAGCCGAGGTAGGGCCGAATCGAACGGATGCGGGACGAGATCCAAGCCTATAAACGGGAGCGAATTCTTCAGGAGGCAGTGAAGCTCTTCTATGCACGCGGCTTCACCGGGACCACGCTTGACGACATTGCTGCGGCCCTGGGCGTCACCAAGCCGTTCATATACACGCATTTCCGAAGCAAGACGGAACTGCTGAGCGCGATTTGCTTGCCCCCTATTGAGCAATCGCTCGCTGCGGCGGTGAACGCCGTGAACGCGCCGGGAAGCCCGAAACGTCGCCTGAGGTGCCTGATCGAGGACTTCACCAAAGCCGTGCTGGGCAGCCAGGCCAATATCGCGATTTTATTCCGGGAGGAAAAGCACCTACCCACCGAGACGAGCGCCGAGCTAGACCGGCAGCGCAAGGAGTTTGATCACTTGCTCGGCCAGCTGCTTGAGGAGGGTAATGCTTGCGGCGAATTCCGGATCGGGGACCCGCCCCTTGCCGCCTTGGCGCTGGGTGGGATGATTAGTTGGGCCTACACCTGGTATAAACCCGATGGCCGGCTGGACCTGGATGAGCTTCGCAAGCGAATGGCCACCCTGGCGCTGCAGATGGCAGGGGTTCCCCCACCTTGTGATGCACCACGCTAGAACGGGATGAGTTTTTGCTAAGGGCATCCCCTTCTAGATAGACCAGCTGTGGAGAATCGACCTAATTCGCTTCCCCGAGGTGGCAAGCCGACAGATGGCGCTCCGCCACCACCCGCAGTAGCGGTTCCTCCTTCCTGCAACGGTCAAAGACGAATGGGCAGCGTGTATGGAAGCGGCATCCTGAAGGCGGTTCGATCGGACTTGGCACGTCACCAGCCAGAATCATGCGCTGGCGCTTCGCCAACGGGTCCGGTACAGGCACAGCGGACAGCAAGGCGCGAGTGTACGGGTGATGGGCCTGCGCGAAAAGGGCCCGCCGGTCAGCCAGTTCGACAATCTTGCCCAGATACATGACCGCAACACGATGAGTGAGGTGCTCGACGATAGCGAGATCATGGCTGATGAACAGCAGCGTGAGTCCCAGCTCGTCCTGCAGCTGCGATAGAAGGTTGATAATCTGCGCCTTGACCGAGACATCCAGGGCCGAAACCGGCTCATCGCACACGATCAGGTCGGGCTGGGGGGCCAATGCACGGGCGATGCCGATGCGCTGTCTTTGTCCGCCAGAGAACTCATGCGGATAGCGGTGCATTGCCTCGCGGGGCAACCGGACCTTGTCCAACAGAGCAGCGACTCGATCGTCGATCTCCGACGCCCCGCGCGCGAGGCCGAAATTCGTCAGCGGCTCGGCGAGGATCTCGCGCACCCTCATGCGGGGATTGAGGCTGCTGAACGGGTCTTGGAACACCACTTGCATGCGGCGGCGCAACGGCCGCAGCTCGGAGGCATGCATGTTGTCGATCCGCTGGGCGCCTAACCACACCTCGCCAGCAGTTGGAGGTGTCAAACGCAGAATCGCCCGGCCGACGGTCGATTTGCCGCACCCGGACTCCCCAACCACCGACAAGGTTTCCCCACGGATCACGGTAAAGCTCACATCATCGACGGCGTGTACGTATCCGGTGGTTCGTCCGAAAATTCCGGCGTGCACCGGAAAGTGCTTTGTGAGCGCCCGCACGTCTAGCAACGCGCCCGCGCTGCTCACGGAACGGTCCGGCGCTCTGCGTAATGGCACGCGACGAAATGACTTGGTGCCTTGAGCTCGATCAGGGGCGCCGTCCGGTGGCATAGCTCCGTGGCCAGTTGACAACGCCCTGCGAACGCGCAGCCCACGATCCGAGTGTGGAGCGAAGGCACCCGGCCTGGGATCTCCGCCAGCCTGCTGCGGGTTCCATTCTGCACCGATGAGCCGAGCCTAGGCACCGCCCCGAGAAGGCCGCGCGTGTAGGGATGGAGCGGCGAGGCGAACAGCTCCCGTACGCCTGCCTCTTCCACCTTACGCCCCGCGTACATGACAATGACCCGCTCGGCCATCTCTGCTACGACACCCAAATCGTGGGTGATCATCATGATAGACGAACCCAGTCGACGCTTAAGACCGCGCATAAGGTCCAGGATCTGCGCTTGGATAGTCACGTCCAACGCGGTGGTCGGCTCGTCCGCGATAAGCAGCTTCGGTTTGCAGGCCAGTGCCATTGCGATCATCACGCGCTGACGCATGCCGCCGGAGAGCTGGTGTGGATACTCCCGAGCCCGCCGTTCCGGCGCCGGGATTCCTACCAGCGCCATCATCTCGATCGCCGTCCGCTCGGCTTGATTGCGGGACAGGCCCGCGTGCACAACAAGCGTCTCGGCAATCTGCCGACCCACCGTCAGCACAGGATTCAGGCTGGTCATCGGTTCCTGAAAAATCATGCTGATGTGATTGCCTCGGATTTCCCGCATGTGGCGCTCGGAGAGCGACAACAGGTTCCTGCCTTGGAAACGGACGGCCCCGGCGATCTTGCCAGGCGGCTCCGGAATGAGCCGCAGGCTCGAAAGCGAAGCGACCGACTTGCCACCACCGGACTCGCCAACGATTGCGAGCGTCTCGCCGGACTCGACCGTAAACGACAGGCCGTCCACGGCTCGCAAGACACCGGCGGGAGTCGCGAAGTGTGTTTGGAGCCGGTCGACTTCGAGAAGGGTTTGGTCGCCGCGCAGCA
>JAFAHH010000798.1 GCA_019237355.1 Acetobacteraceae bacterium
AAGCCACGCTCCCTCGCAACCTGGCCACGCCCGACCAAAATCCCTGCCGCTTGCGCGCGACGATGCCGCCGAGTCAGGCCGGGGCGAAGAACAGGCGCTTGCTTTCAGCCGAGCAAAGAACATTCCGTTTCCTTGCTGGCCCGTAGCTCTGCCCGGAACTCGCGCGGCGAGCGATAGCCTAATGATTTGTGACGGCGCGCCACGAGGGAGACCGACATCCCCGGTGCGTACGTCTCCTGCACGATCCGCGCTTTCTCTTCCGCCGGCCAGCGGCGCCGCCGCTGCACCGAGGTGATCACCTCAACACGATCGATGTTCCCAGTCATAGAGCTAGGCATACTCCTGGTCCTTGACCGAGGGATATGCCCTGTCCGGTTTTTAGGGGGCCGCTTCACCACAGCCCCGTTACAGCAGGCGTAATAAGCCGGAAAGTATGCGCGTTATAGTTTGTAAAGGGTGCTACAATTCCAGCACCGCGTAGCACGACACAATGGATGGCTGGCTGCCACTGAGTCTTCCAGAGGAGACTGACTTCGACATCGATGGCACCGATGCCAAATCTTCTGTGACGGCAGCGCCGTGGACAGGAGCACAATCAGGAGTGCCGTCATCGTATGGGGTTAGCGAACCGATTGCTGCAGATTTTGGGATGCACCAAGGCCGTCGGGCCGATAATCGCCTTTCATTACACCGGCAATCTACACCACCTCTGCGGACGTGACCGCTGGCGTCATTCAAGCTATGCTCAGAGCCAAGCTGCCTAGGCTCGGGAAGTCGGCCCGTATCTGTGCACCTTTCTCTATGAAAATCGTGCCGGTGTGCGAGCCGGTGGTAACAATATGACCGGCTCGTAACCCGCCGAGCGAGCGCGCGCCAAGATTGGCCATCCAGTGCAAAAGGCGTATCGGGTCGCCCGCGGAATTTCCGCCGATGTTATCGGCACGTGTTGCACCATCAACCGACAAGATCACCCGCTGATGCAGCGGATCTATCGCGCGCCAATTCTGTACGGCATGTCCCGCGACGAGCGCGCCATGGTTTTGCTGGTCGGCGGTGTGGCTCAACGGATCGGCCGAGCCCCAGGCGCTGAAACGCGTGTCTACGATTTCGAATGCAAGATGTATGCAATCCACCGCGTTGGTCACCTCCTCACGCGTATACGGCTCATCGCGCGGAGGCATATCGTGGAAGAATTGATATGCAATCTCTGCCTCCACTCCGATCACATGGAACATTTCAGCCGGAAGGACTTCAGTGAACTTGAACAGCGTGGCGGCATGGATTGGGGCACGGAAAGGCTCGGAGTCCGCTGAGGCAGCCCCCACTTTCCACCCGGCAACCGGCCCGAGCTCACGGGCAACAAGATCCTGAATGGCATAAGCATCGCCGAGTGTCCCGGGCCGGGCGGGTTCGGGTAATGCCTGGAGCCACTGGCGGGTGCGACGCGCCTGCAGCAGCGCGGCGGCCGCCCGGCTGTGGTCTACTTCCCTCACAGCTGGGCCACTCCCCTCAAGCATGATGGCGTCATTTCAAAGCTAGACTAGCATGCCCCAGAGTTTTGGTTTTGAGCGCGCAGTTCCATAGAACGTGCATAGATTTCGATCCTCCCCTAAACAGCGGTCACCGTGCCTAGGTTGGCTGCTTCGCGGGCGTAAGGGAAGGCTCCGAAGCTAATTCAGGACCAGGGGAGGCGAACACGTTTGATTGGTGAGGTCCGACGTGCTGGCGCCAGTGATGACGTGCTGGCGCTAGTGATGACGTGCTGGCGCCAGTGATGACGTGCTGGCGCCAGTGATGACGTGCTGGCGCCAGTGATAAGGAGTACCCGGTTCTTGTCCCGGGGGACCTTTAGCGCAAGGCGACCCGAGTGGCCGCTTTCGGCGATGGCGTCAGTGTCGGCGTGTCGATCCAATTCCGGGCGATGGCGGAGGCAAGGTCTGGCTTGTTCTGGTGGTCGCCCGACAAAATCTCGAGCGAGGACTCCCTCGGGGAACTTCCTCAGCCGCCAGACGCGGCGCTCACGTTGACGGGTCCGCCGAAATCGGCAAAGGGCCTGTTATGGTTTCGGACCGGAAGCAGTCTTGGCACGAGCAGCCATGAATCGGCCTTAATCAACATGTAAGCTGCATTACCGAACCTCCTGTGTAAGAACCCAAGATGAGCCGGGGATCTTTCGTCACCCGCCGCCTGCTCTTAGGCTATTCGGCTATCGCGACATTCCTTGTGCCGGGGAGCTTGGGTTCAGCTCTTGCGAGATCCACCCCGCGGGCGCGCCCGCGCCCAGAACCGGTATTGCCTCCGCGGCGGGTGATGCTTGATCCAGGTCATGGAGGCAAAGACCCCGGCGCAATCGGCTATGCCGGGAGCTACGAAAAGCATATCGCGCTTGCCGCAGCATTGGAGCTGATGCGCCAGCTCGAAGGCTCTGGCCGCTATCGGGTGGCATTGACCCGGGGCCGGGACGTGTTCATCCCCTTAGACGGACGGGTGGCCCAGGCTGAGGCCCGGCGCGCCGACCTGTTTATCTCTATGCACGCCGATGCGGTGCCGAACCACAAGGTGCGGGGCGCTAGCGTCTATACGCTCTCCGCCGACGCATCCGATCCGCAAACCGCTGCGCTTGCCCGGCGCGAGAATAGCGCAGACATTTATGGCGGGCCTGCGTTTCGCGGCCAATCCCCAGAAGTGGCCCAGATTCTGGCAAGCCTGGTCCGACAAGAAACACGCGCCGGGTCGGTTCGGCTGGCGCGCAGCGTGGTATCGAGCCTGGGCCGGGATGTGCCGTTACTGGTCAATCCCTCGCGTCACGCCGCCTTTGTGGTGCTAAAGGCGATCGATATTCCGAGCGTGTTGGTCGAAATGGGTTTCATGTCCAACCCGCAAGACGAAGCTGATTTGCGCCAAGGAGATCATCGCACACGGATCGCGGCGGCGATGAAGCGAGCGGTGGACAGGTATTTCGAGTCCGCAGGATCCCTATTGCACATCGCCGGCTAAAATGCGTTCCGGCCCGCGCGCTAGAGCAGATCGCACTGGACTGGAATTGCTCGCAATTCCAGCAGCCCGTGACGGTTCCCATCGCGCCCGCCCGATGGGGCCCGATGATGCTCGCAAAAACAAAACTAGGGTCCTGCCAGTGAAGCTGGAAGCACCCTAGCCGGCCCACACCTTTATTTTTCACGTGATTCCGCCGTCTGGCCGCGTCAAATAAACGAAATTGGTCTAATATCCCGACAAATGAGCAATCCATCTCAGCGTGCGCGGTTGGTGCCGCCGCTTACCCAGCCCGCTTCTCCGCCGAAAAAGCCCAAAGCTCCTCGATCCGTCCCGCGCTTCTGGGGAATTGGCCGCCTCGCGCGTATTCTTCTCGCCGGGTTGATGCTGGCGGGACTTGCCGGCCTCGCTTTGGCCGTTGCCGGATATCGGCTGGTCAGTTCCGACCTTCCCAACGTGTCAGGGCTGCAGAGCTATCAGCCGCGAATCATGAGCCGGGTCTATGCCGGCGACGCCCGGCTGATGTCCGAGCTGGCGACCGAGCGGCGGATCTTCGTCCCTTATTCGGCCATCCCCGAGCTGGTGAGACAGGCCTTTGTCTCGGCGGAGGATCAAAACTTCTGGGTCCACCGCGGATTCGACCCGATCGCTATGACCCGCGCCGCGGTTAAGGACGTTATGCATCTGCGCGAGGGACGCCGGCCAGGCGGGGCCTCGACGATCACGCAGCAGGTCGCGAAGAACATGCTGCTGGGCAACGAGCTTTCCCTGGTTCGCAAGATCAAGGAGCTTATTCTCGCGACGCGCATCGAAGAGACGCTCTCGAAGGAGCGCATCCTCGAACTTTACCTCAATGAGATTTACTTCGGCATGCAGTCTTACGGCGTTGCCGCAGCAGCGCAGGCCTATTTCAACAAGGCACTGGATGAGCTGACCGTGCCTGAGGCGGCGTTCCTCGCCGCCCTCCCGAAAGGCCCCAACAACTATAACCCGTATCGCTTCCCAGACGCCGCGCGGGCGCGGCGTGATTGGGTGCTAGACCGGATGGTCGAGGATCACGCGATCACGCCCGAACAAGCGTTAGCGGCGAAAGCACAACCGGTCGTGCCATCGCAGTTCCACCGGCCGGAACCGATCCCCGGCTCGGAGTGGTTTGCCGAGGAGGTACGCCGGCGGCTGATCGATCGCTTCGGCGCGGACACAAGCACCCAGGGCGGCTTGACGGTACGCACCACCCTCGACCCGAGTTTGCAGCTCGCGGCCGAGAAAGCTCTGCGGGATGGATTGCTGGCCTATGACCGCCATAGGGGAGGCTGGCGAGGGGCGGTCGGGCATGTTGCCGCAGCGCCGGCGTTAAGGAACGATTGGGCCGCGATCCTGGGGCAACAGCCGCGACCCTCCGGCATGCTGCCAGAGTGGCGCCTGGCGATCGTCACCGATACGTCAGAAAGCGACGCGAAGCTGGGATGGCTCGAACGCGACCCACCAGGCCAAGCGCACCCACATACCGGTTCCCTCACGCTGAGCGAGCTCGGCTGGGCCCGGCCCGTCAAGGAGCAGGGTCTGGGTCCGCCGCCGCGGCGAATGACCGATGTTGTCCAGGCGGGCGACCTGGTGATGATCGAGCCTACCGGGGCAATGGCGGCTAAGCACGGAACCAGCAGGGTCGAGCGGGTGCAGTTGCGGCAAATCCCTGAGGTCCAAGGTGCGCTCGTATCGCTCGACCCAAGTACTGGCCGGGTGTTGGCCATGGTTGGCGGGTGGAGCTTTGAGCAGAGTCAATTCAATCGCGCGACCCAGGCACTGCGCCAGCCGGGATCGAGCTTCAAGCCCATCGTGTATCTCACGGCGCTGGAGCAAGACATCCCGCCTAGCCAACGCTTTCAGGATGGGCCGATCGTGATCGGAGATTGGCGACCGAGCAACTATGGCGGAACCTTTTCGGGCCCGGTGCCCATGCGCATCGCGCTCGAGAAATCGCTGAACCTTGTCACGATCCGGATCGCGCAGAAAGTCGGCATGGAAGCCGTCGCCCAGACCGCCATCGCCTTCCACGTTGTGGACAACATGCCCCGGGTCTTGCCGACCGCGCTCGGAGCCGTCGATACGACCGTCTTGCGTATGGCCGGCGCCTATGCCTCGTTGGCCGAGGGCGGGCGGGAGGTCGTCCCGACCCTCATTGATAGCGTGCAGGACCGTGACGGGCATGTCGTGTGGCGCGCCGCCGGGCGGGAGTGTGATCCTTGCGGCGATCTCGCAACCCCACCGAACTTGACCGATACCCGCAACCAAATCGCCGACCCGGCCAGCGTGTTTCAGCTCGTCACCATGATGGAAGGTGTGGTGAAGCGCGGCACTGGATTCGAGGCGGGCAAGGGTATGAAACGGCCCATCGCGGGAAAGACCGGTACGACCCAGGATTTTAACGACGCCTGGTTCGTGGGCTTCACCCCGGATCTGGTCACGGCCGTGTGGGTGGGCTTCGACCAACCCGCGAGCCTCGGCGATAAGGAGACCGGCGGGGCCATTGCCGCCCCGATCTGGCGCAACTACATGACCGTCGCCCTCAAGAATCGGCCGGTGCTTGACTTTACCCAGCCGCCAGACGTCACGCTAGCGCGCTGGGATAGCGGCTACGGGGTGGTGACTGACGCCTTCAAGACCGAGCAGAAACCCGGGGGGTCTGTCGCCTTTGGCGGCGGAGGCGGGGCAGCAGCGGAGAGTGAGAGCATATTGACCGGCCCTGCGCCTGCAGGCGGGATCGACACCAGTATGGGGGGATTGTATTGAACGCCCATGTCCGCTGAAGCTGATGCCCTGAATGAGGAAATCCAGCAGTCGATCGCACTGCTGAGGAGGCATCTTTGACTGGGATGCCTCGCAGGAACGCCTTTCCGAGCTGAACGCCCGGGCGGAAGACCCGGGTCTTTGGGATAATCCCGCCTCCGCCCAGAATGTACTGCGCGAGCGCAATCGATTGGCCGCGCAGCTTGAGGCCGTGCAACGGCTCGAGCGCGAGGTTTCCGACGCGATGGATCTGATCGGGCTGGCCGAGGCTGAGGGCGATGAGCCAATGGTCGCCGATGCCCTCGGCACGCTTCATGGCCTAGCAGCCGAAGCGAAGCATCGCGAAACGGAAAGCCTGCTTTCCGGCGAAGCCGACGCGAACGATTGCTATGTCGAAGTCAACGCGGGCAGCGGCGGCACCGAGGCGCAGGACTGGGCCGAGATGCTGATGCGCATGTATATGCGCTGGGCTGAAAAACATCGCTACAAGGCGCAGCTTATCGATGAAAGCGAGGGCGAGCAGGCGGGCATCAAATCGGCCACCCTCCTGATTAGCGGGCCTAATGCCTATGGCTGGCTAAAAACCGAGGCCGGCGTGCATCGCCTGGTCCGGATTAGCCCCTTCGACGCCAATGCCAGGCGGCACACGAGTTTCGCAAGCGTATGGGTCTACCCGGTCGTCGATGAAAACATCGAGGTCGAGGTGAATGAGGCCGATCTCAAGGTGGATACCTTCCGCGCCTCCGGCGCGGGCGGACAGCACGTGAACAAGACCGAAAGCGCGATCCGGATCACCCATTTGCCCACCGGTATTGTGGTGGCTTGCCAGACCGACCGGAGCCAGCACCGCAACCGCGCCACGGCGATGGGGATGCTCAAGGCGCGCCTTTATGAAGCAGAGCTGCAAAAGCGCGAGGCAGCGGCCGCCGAGGCGGCAAGCCAGAAAACCGATATCGGCTGGGGGCATCAGATCCGCAGCTATGTTCTCGCCCCATATCAATTGGTCAAAGACCTGCGGACCGGGGTGGAGAAGGGCAACCCGGCCGCGGTTCTGGACGGGGATCTCGACCAGTTCATGGCCGCCGCCCTAGCTGCACGAGTCGGAGCGACGCGAAGCGCGGCGAGCGCGCAAGCGCGGTGAATCGGGACGGGTCGCCGTTTCTGATACGGAACATCTGCCGCGCGCGAAAGCCGGTGCACTCAGCCCGAGGTAGGCGGAGCCAGCGGCGGGTCAGCCCCCGCGCCAACCGGGTTGTCATCGCGCAAGGGCGTTGGGACCCCGACCGAAGCCCGGACGTCGTCAGGTCGCGGCAGCTCCGGCGGCAACTTCGGAGCAGGCCAAGGTTGCGATCCTGTCTCCAGCCTCGACCCAGCAGGCGAGGACAGTGGAACGACACGGGTCGCGGACGCACCCGGCTGCGTGCTGGAAGCTGCAGGACCGACGGGCGGAGCGGGCCAAGGTTTCGAGCCTGCGCGGGTCGGGCCTGACCCGAGCGGCGAAGCCGGTGGAATAGCCCGCGAAGCGGGTGTCGAGCGCCTGGGGCGGGTTGACTCCAACTCCGGACCCGGCCGGATCCCTAGCATCCGGCACAGCGGGCGCAGGATCCGCCCCGCTTGCGGCGCCGAAGCCAGTAGCGCTGCCATCTCGGGGTCAGCCAGCAAATGCTCCACCTGCCCGCCATAGGCCGCCGCCCCTGGAACCAGCCGGATAAGCCAGCCGAACCTACTTGGCAGCCGAAACGGTTGCGGCAGGCCCTCCAGCCGGGGCAATTCAAAATCGCCCCCAGCCTGCGCGCGCCGCGCCGGCGCAGAGGCGAGCCGGCCGGAGCGAACCGCCGCTACCAGCGCCTGAAACCGCGAAGCCAACCGACCCAGCCGCGTCCAGGCCAGAAACATTATCGGGACAGCGGACCGGTCCTTCACCATATGGGCCGCCAGCACCGCGCGTAGCCCTGCTATGATGAGGGCCAGGCGATCCGATAGGCCGGTTGGGAGGGGAGGAGGGGTCCAGGGCACGAACACAACAAGAACATAATTGGTTGCCTGTCAAGGCAAAACTTTCTCCGGGCCGCCCGTCGCCACCGCGGCCGTCACGGAAAGCCGGCGCGTCATTCAAGGCCTGCAAGGCCAGTCTGGCCGAGCAGATGCCTCGCCGCACGGGGGTCGCGCGATTTACATCTGCTCGAGCGAAACTCCGACCGGCCCTATAGCCCAAAATTTCTCAGGGCTCCGCTCCTGTCTCCACCACTTGCCTAGCTGGTTTACGCGGGAGCACCAGCCTACCTGCCGCCGGCCTCGGCAACGTTTGCGGCGGTATAGCCCGGCGGCGCCTTGGACCAAGGATAACCCTTGGCGGCAAGCTCATAACCAACCTTGAACAGCTCGCTCATGTAATGTGTATCGAACGGCTGCGGAAGCGGGACATTGAAGCTGGATGGTATATACGCGAGATTGAAATCGATGCCGTCGCGCTGGGCAGCGAGGTAGATCCTGTACAGATCCCCCATCCGCTGAGTTGAATCAAAGACGCAATCGCTCGTGACGTGATGCCCAGCGTCTTCCGGTCTACCTGAGCCCATTCCGGGTCAAGACGAGCATTGCGGATCACATAAAGCCGACGCTCACGCACAACTTGATTGGCGCGACTGATCTGGGCGAGGTTCAGACCTGGTGGATAGACGAATACCTGTGACGTAGCGCCACCATCCACGTGCATTTCCTGGTACGGCAACCGTTACCCGGTTTTCGTACCTGCTGGCACGGCGTTCAGCCGGGTGGGGCTGCATGCCGCCGCAAGCAGGCCGAGGGC
>JAFAHH010000825.1 GCA_019237355.1 Acetobacteraceae bacterium
TGAACCCGAGCGCCTTCGTCGAACTGCAACAGCGCTTCGCGCGTGAGCACCTCGACACCTTGGTGCAAAACAGCGTCACGCTGATCCGGGCGGTTCGCCGCACCGCTGACGAGACCTTGGGACCACTCGAGCAGCAACTAGAGCAGCGCCGGCGCGGACGTGAGCAAGAGGGCGGCGGGCAATAACCACGGCGGGCGGATTGCGGCCAGCAAGGGCCGTTTCGATCAGTCGCGGCCGCAATTCCGATCTGTCGAGCAAAAAGGCCCGCCAAGGCGGGCCAGTTTTTTGAACGCGCATGCAGCTGACCACTGAGTAGCTGCAGGCGTTATCAGCATGCGCTCATGTCCCACCCAGCGAAAGGCCCTTTCCTGCTGGCTCCTAACTAAGCCCGCTGGGCGGCCTTTCCAGCTTGGCCGCCTAACAAGCCGCCCGGCGGGCTTGTAGCGGTCCGGAAACGGCATGTTTGGACGGGGCCTGCCGAGCCGTCCATTTCAATGCAGTCTTGCTTGTGGCACCGGCACGGTAACGGCTGGTGGTGGACAAGACAGGGCTGTTTAGTTCCAATCCACTCCAGGCCGGCCGCCAGGAGGGGCAAAAATTGCCTCCTTGGAGGAGCGCTCCTCCTTGTCAGCGGTCTTGCTTGCTTTCTTGCGCCCGTTAGGGCGCCGCCCATGTGGTTGCGCGCCTCTGGGCGCGCTCTGCTTTTTTGCTCTGGCTGGCGCTGGATCCGGTTTTCCAGGGATACGGGCCGCTAACTACATGAGCTACTACATGGCTTACTATATGTTGGACTACCGTTTCACCGTCCTCGGGACTACCGTTTCACCGTGCCCGGGGACTACCGTTTCACTGTGGATAACTGCCTTATCCCCAGCTGATCTTGCCTTCCGCTGCGACCGTTTCGGCGGCACGGCTGCCGATGATCCCGGCAGTATCTCGATGCCACCCAACCTGTCGCCCAGGATCAGCCCCGGATAGACGGCTTTGATCTTGCGCAACGCTGCCTTGGCCTTAGTTCGGAAGTTGTCGATACGGTTATAATCCGTGCCGAGCTGCTCCATGAGCTGCTCCCAGGTGACGAACTGAGCCCGGCCGCTCTGGGTGGCCCAGAAAGCCCGATGACAAACGAAAGCATACAAATCCAGGGCAAGAGCAGATCTCTTCAATGTGCGTAGTGCACGCATATCGACCGGGACCGGCGCGGCCATGATTGCCGCGAAAAAACGCTCGTTGAGATCGATCCAGCTAGCAAAGAGATCGTCCTGGCCGGGATCGTGGAAATCCCACCAGAAGCACGTGCACCCCTCCGGTGCGATCTGCATGTCTAACCAGTGGTGCTTGTTATCCTCGGCACGGTCGAAGCCGATAGTGGCTCGAAACAACCGCATCATCTGATCCCGCAGCCGCTGAGCATCGCTACGAGGCCCACCCCCGGTGGCTGGATTAAGCCCCAGCTCACGCATGAATGCAGCTAGGCTATTGCCGAGATACAGGCGACGATTGCCGGTTCGAACCGCCTCGGTCGTCATCCAGAACAGCAGCAACCGGGGAATGGTCCCATAGGGATAGCCATAGGACCGGCGCCGCTTGTAATCCCATCCGGGGCGGATCGTCAGTGTTAGGTTGCCGTTGGTCCGGCTCCATGCCTCCACCTTGCCGGGATCGGAGTGCGGCAACGTCGCCTGAATTAATTGCCGCGCCATGTAGGCGATATCGGCCAGATCAGGCTCAGGTGTGGTCCGGATTTCCGCCCCCGCCTGGATAATCCGCATGTGCTGGGCAGTGAGGTTCTTCGGCAGCTTCACTTGTTCCCCCTTCCTCTCCTGCCCAGGCCCGTATCAGCCGCCATCGCGTCGCAGCCAGGGGTGGCGCGCCGGGGGCATGCGGTCACGGCGAATTCGCCTGCCTCGACATATTGACGAGCCAACAATCCTACAGGTTAGCCTGTGGGGCTTTTCACTTGTGAAGGGCCGCACATGTTCACGGTCGCACTCGTGTGCCCCAAAGGGGCGGGGGCGCGAGCGTAGGATCGAGGCGACCTAAAGCTTACCGGTTAGCGGTCATCGATAACTGTTGTATCCCCGCAACACCTCCAACGCGCGAATGGCGCGCCGCACAATTAACTTGCGCATGAGGCCTTCGCCAGTCAGCATCGATGCAGCAGCGCCGTTCCGGCTGCGCCGTTTCTAGGTTAGGACGTTTCCTCCCTAAGCTTGGCGGCCTCCATGCGGGGAGGCCGCCTTTCCTTTGCCCGAGCGGCTCAATTAAGCTTAGCAGCTTGGTCTCGCCGCATCCTGTTTGATCGCGATCAACTCACGAATGGCCTCAGCCAGCGCAGTGCGAGCCGCATCGATCGGTGGCGTATTTCGCACATGAGCGCTGCGCAGGCCACCTCTGCCCGCACGAACGATCGGACCATAAAGTGCCATTCACCGTCCAAGCCCTGGTGCATCAGGTGGGCATTAAGCGGCTGCTAGGTCGGGACCATTGACGCGCTAACGATCCTACAGGTTAGCCTGTGCGGCCCTCTACTTGTGAAGGATCGCACATGTTCACAATCGCACTCGTGTGCCAGAAGGGCGGCGCTGGGAAAACCACGATTGCCGTGCACCTCGCCGTCGAGGCGCAGCAGCGCGGATACCGCACCCTGCTGATCGACCTCGACCCCCAGGCATCGGCCGCCAAGGTTCTCGATCGGCGCGGCGACCAGCCACCCGATGTGACCACAGAACACCCAGCCCGGCTGGATGTGGCGGTGCCGGCAGCCGAGGCTGAGGGCTATGACCTGGTGGTGCTCGATACCGCACCTCAAGCGGACCAGGCGGCTCTACGGGCAGCCAGGGCAGCCGATCTGGTGCTGATCCCGGTGCGGCCCAGCATCGTCGATTTGGATGCGGTGCAGGCGACGATGGACGTGTGCCAGCTCGCCAAACGGCAGCCCGTTTTTATCCTCAATGCCGTTCCTGCCCAGGGCAGCGAGGCGCGGGAGGCACGGGAGGTCATATCCATTCCCGGCGCAACGGTCAGCCCGGTTGCCCTGGGAGACCGCAAGGCTTTCCGCATCGCCTTCAATGACGGGCAGGTTGCCCAGGAGCTCGATCCAAAGAGCAAGGCCGCGGCGGAAATCACTGCCCTGTTCGATGCCCTGAACATCCCCACAGGGTCACATTCTCACACAGCCACAATCGAACGTGTGAAGGAACTGCGCCCATGACGCGCAAGCCATCGAGCCTGGTGACGGCCACTCAGCGCGATCGCGCGCCAGCGCCACCACCCGAGATCCCAGCGGCGGCACCCCCAGCTGCGGCAACCCGCTCGGGTAGTCGCAAGGGCAAGAAAACCATCGCCTTCTGGGCTGATACCGCAGCCGCCAGGCAGCTACGCCGGCTCGCTGCTGATGAGGACAGCACCGTGCAGGACCTCATGCTCGAGGCGCTGGATGATCTGTTCCGGAAGAAAAACCTGCCGCGGATCGCCCAGGACGGGCGGGTTTAATGGGCACGGCTCTGCATTGACATGACTCGATCCGACCAACCAAAAGCCAATCCCTATCGGAGGCGCCCGGAGCCCAGCGCCTCTAGCGAACGCGGCATGGCAAGGGGGCTACCTGGCGACGATCACCGCTGCCGGGGGTGATTTCATTCCGAAAAGGAAAAGCAAATGCTGCAAATAATCTCGGGGCATGCCCCGTGCGATACACGCCAATCGTTTCTGGACTGCATTGAGGCCAGAAAGGTAGACCCGAAGCTGGTCGGCCAGCTTTGGAATTGCACGGATACATTGCCCGGCGAATATTGCCACAGGCTCGCAATCCCGCCCGGCTCTACCTACGCGCAGGCCGCACGACTGCTGAGGCAATACTGGATCAGGTGGTAGCCCGGCTAAGGCTGCCCCCTCGCCGCGTCCAGGGGGGACCGCCACCCTGGCTGTGCCATCGTTGCCAGGGTGACGGCGCCATCGGCGACGGAACGCAAGGCGTGTTGCGGATGCTTTGGTAATCCCGCGGGCTTAGGGCCAGCTCTCATATTCAGCCAGCGGGTCTCACCCGTGTCGTCGTCCGTGGCACCGCCTATGATGCCGCTCCCGGCGTGTCATGGGCATGGCTGTCAGATGACATAGAGCCGGGGCATGACCCTGGCGGACGGGCGGGACCCGACGACAAAAGCGGCGCCGCTTGCCGGTATGCGGCGCCGCATCAAGGCTGCCTAGGCAAAGGCTTTGAGCGAGCCTGAGCCGCGGTTCAGGAGCAAAAACGGGACTGCCGGACCCGCCGTCCGAGCTTGGGTGGGGTCAAGTATTCGCGTCAGCCTGGGCGGACCCGGGAGCTACGCCTCAACTCGGAGGACTGCCGTGGGCCTGCAAGCATCACCGCTTCGCTGAACGGATCTGCTCGATCAGCATGGCCCCCCCCTGCATGCGCCGATCCGGCGTGACGTACAGCTTGTTGTCCCGCATGACCAGGATGCTTCCAGCCGTCATCGGTCGAGCTTCCCTCATCACTTCGCTGAGCATTTCTGGGGGGACGTCAGAACGCCTGGTTACCGCCCCATCCGGCGTGACGCACAGCACCGTACCGGTCTTGAGCTGGAAGCCCGAGAGTTGCTGACCGGGCTGATCGCCCTGCGCCCACGCGATGGCGCCGAGCACCACGGCCAATGCGAAGCCGAGGAGTGCAGTCCTCATGGATACCATTTCATCCTTCTTCTGATCACCTATTGGCGTGTAGGCAGACGACTCAGCCGCGTCGGGTATTCCGCAACCGAGGGGGCACGAAGCTGCCGCCTTGTCCGACACTGAGGCTTTGAATGACGCCGCATCTGCCCGCTGGCGGCGTCCGATTCGCCGGGTCCCAAGTATTTTGCACCCCACCCGGGGTTCCTGCCAGGCCCCGATCTGAAGTCTAGCCGGCCGCTTCGATTGGGCCGGACCGAGCAATACTTGCCGCGACCTTGGTTTTACTTGTTACGGGTTTCCATAATCAGGAATTCTGGACTTCGCCCGGCCGCTCAGTGGCGCGCCGAGCGCTCGTGCAGCAGCACCGCGACCCAGGCCAGGGCGACCACGCTGACCGGGACCCCGAAAAGCGCGAACCATGCAAAGCCGGTCATTCCCGCAGTCCTCCGAGCACGCGCCTAGCCAGCATATGCAGGCAAAACGCGGCGAAGAGCCACACGTACAACGCCACCACCAGAAAGACGATCCCGACCCGCGGTCTCAGGCCGTAGAGCGAGCTGGCAGCAGGGGTGGCGACGCCAACCACGAACAGGCCCGTGGAGGCCCGGTCCAGCGCATTGGCGAGCAGCTTGGCCCGCTCGTTCTGAACGAGGCTCATC
>JAFAHH010000827.1 GCA_019237355.1 Acetobacteraceae bacterium
GGAGCACGTCATCGATCTGGCCGCTTCTGACGTGCCCGAGTTGTTGGCGGAGGCTGATGGCCGGGTCGTCATTGTCCAGGGGCGCGAGATGCGCTTGGCGACCAAGGGGCTGCAGGTTACAGAAATTGCGCCCGGTTGGCGGGAGCGGCTGCTGGCGACGCTTACGGATCCGGAGGTGGTCTATCTGCTTCTGCTCGCCGGGCTGGCCGGGATCGCATTCGAGGTTTCGCATCCCGGAGTGATCGCGCCCGGTGTCATTGGGACCATTTGCCTTCTGATCAGCGGGTACGGCTTGAATTTGCTGCCCATTGACTATGCGGGCTTGGCGCTGCTGCTGCTCGGGATTGGCCTCATGGTTACGGAAGCCTTCATCCCGGCTTTCGGCGCGTTGGTGCTGGGCGGCGCGGCTGCTTTCGCGATCGGCTCGGTTATGATGTTCGACGTCCCGGGCCTTCGGCCGCCAACCGGACTGATCGCGGCCGCAACGGCGGGCAGCGCGCTGTTCTTTGGCGTGGTCCTGACCATGCTGCTTCGGGTGCGGCGGCGCCCGGTGGTAAGCGGCGAGGCCGCCCTGATTGGCGCCGGTGGCCGGGTGCTGCAATGGGCGGGCCTGAAAGGTGATATTTTGGCCCAAGGCGAGCGATGGAGCGCCCGTGCGTCGCGGCCGCTTGCGCCCGGCGAACCGGTGCGCATCGTCGGCCGGGAGGGGCTCACCTTGCTGGTAGAACCTACAGCGGTTTCCACTCATGTGGAACCGCTCTAGTGTCGCTTGTTGCGAGCGGATTCGGGTTCCCATCGCGCTGGCGCGATGGGGTGCCGGTCACGCATGTGGATCGCCTTGGCGACTCCACATGATCGCGATCTGCGCTAGCAGGCTGTGGAAAAGCGTTGAAGTCGGTCGTTCGTAAAGCAACAAAGAAGGCCAGGGGCTTTGCCCCTGGACCCCAGCAAAGGCAGAGCCTTTGCAATCCAATTACTTAGTGGATGGCGTCTGGAGCCTTTCGGCCCCGTCATGCAGACTGCTAGAGCGGTTTCCATTCACGTGGAACCGCTCTAGTGTCTCTTGTTGCGAGCAGATTCGGGTTCCCATCGCGCTGGCGCGATGGGGTCCGGTCACGCGATTTGGATCGCCTTGGCGCTCCACGTGATCGCGATCTGCTCTAGGGCGAAGGTGGAAGCCGATGAGTGCTGCGGTGCCGGTTATTCTGTTCCTGGCTTTCATAGTTTTCTTACTGCTCGCCGCTTCGGTGCGGGTTTTGCGCGAGTATCAGCGCGCAGTGCTATTCACCCTAGGCCGGTACACGGGCATTAAAGGTCCAGGTTTGTTTCTTCTATTACCAGTCGTGCAGCAAATGGTTCGGGTGGACCTGCGCCTGGTAGTGCTAGATGTACCCAGCCAGGACGTGATTTCGCGTGACAATGTTTCGGTGAAAGTGAATGCGGTTCTATATTTTCGGGTCATCGATGCAGATAAGGCCGTGATCCATGCTCAGAACTACCTGCAGGCGACGAGCCAGCTCGCGCAGACCACGTTGCGATCGGTGCTCGGCAAACATACTTTGGATGAGATGCTTGCCGAGCGAGACCGGCTGAACAGTGCGATTCAGGAGATACTCGACGTTCAGACTGAGGCCTGGGGCGTGAAGGTTGCGAATGTCGAGATAAAGCAGGTGGATATCACGGAGAACATGGTGCGGGCGATTGCCCGGCAAGCGGAAGCTGAAAGGATAAGGCGTGCGAAGGTGATCAACGCGGAAGGCGAGCAGCAGGCTGCACAAAAGCTAGTGGAGGCGGCGCAGATTCTCACAGTTAACCCGAAGGCGATGCAGTTGCGCTATCTTGCGACATTGAGCGAGATCGCGAGCGAGCGAAGCTCCACGATTGTGTTTCCATTTCCAATCGATCTGGCGGAGGCGTTGCGGACCGCGACGGAAGCTCCCCGTTGATCCAGAGCGCGCTTCGGCCCGCATTTTACGGGGCGTGGATCGACCCGGAGGCGAAAGGTACGGTGAAGCGGAAGCTAGCTCCCCCCTCGGGACCGGTGCTCGCCACAAGCTTGCCGCCGTGACTCTCGACGATTTCGCGACATATCGCGAGACCGAGGCCCATTCCCTGCTTCTGGTGGAGACGAAAGGCTTAAACAGCTGGCCGGAGATTTCGGGCGACAAACCCGGCCCAGTGTCGGTGATGACGACCGCTACCCCGCTTGCGGCCGGATCAGCGGAAGTCTCGATCAACAGCTCCCGTCGCTTGCTTTCCTGCATCGCCTCAAGCGCATTGCGCACCAGGTTGAGCACGACCTGTTGGATCTGCACCTTATCCATCATCAGCGGCGGCATGTTGGCCTGCAGCCGGAAGGCGACGTGCACGCCGTGCTCGCGGGCGCCGACTAGGGCCAAGGCGCTAGCTTCCTCGACTACCTTGTTCACGTCTTCCAGCCGGCGCTCGGTCTCGCCGCGAGTAAGGAATTCCCGGAGGCTGTGGATTATCGCTCCGGCCCGCTCCGCTTGACCGGCGGCTTTAGCGACCTTCTCGGCAGCCCGCGCCACTCGCGCCGGCTGCCCGTCCTCGAGCAGGTCGCGAGCGGTCTGCAGGTAGTTAACAATCGCAGTAAGCGGCTGATTAAGCTCATGTGCGAGCGTTGCAGCCATTCGTCCCATCGTGCTAAGGCGCGACGAATGGAGGAGATCTGCCTGCAATTCCTGTAGCCGACGTCGCACCTTTTGCGTTTCAGTCAAGTCCCGCACGAAGCCGATAAACAGGCGTCGTCCCGCCGGGTGCATTTCGCCAACATGGAGCTCGATCGGGAATACCGAACCGTCCGCCCGCTGACCCACCACGACGCGACCGATCCCGATGATCCGCCGTTCGCCGGTTTGCCGGTAATGCTCGATATAGGTGTCATGCTCCTGCCGATACGGCGCTGGCATTAGGATGCTGACATTTTGCCCGATTGCTTCCGCAGCCGTGTAACCGAATATTCGCTCCGCCGCGCGGCTCAGCGATTGGATTACTCCACGCTCATCGATAACGATGATCGCGTCGGGGATCGTGTTGAGAATGCAGCGCAGGCGCTCATCGCACTCCGGCAGAGAAGTTTCCGCGCTTCTGCGTTCAGCGAAATCCCACAACACCGCGGCGCGTAGCTGCCCACCGCCCTCGCTGACCTCGCATATCGAGACTCCCGCGCGAAATCGTGTTCCGTTCGAATGGCGAAGCTCGACTTCCTCGGCGCCCCATGCCGGCAGCGGGTGGGTGGCGGCAGGGGCGGCGAGCAGTCCGGCTATATGCCGGCCGACAATCTCGTTGGGTGCGTAGCCTAGCAGCCGGCCCGCTGCTGGGCTCGCAAACCGGATCATGCCGGCTCGATCAATCAGGAGCACTCCCTCCGGAGCCATTTTCGGCAATCGCCTCCGCTGGCATTTTCATCAATTCCGGCCCGAGAGGCTAGCAAGGAGACGGCCACTAGAGGGCAGATCGCGCTTGGCTGGAACGCGTACTGCGGCAACAGCTAGCAATTGCGCGCCGATCCTTCATGCGTTAGCATTAACCGCTGTGGAGGAGGCCGGCGAATGCGGAACCCAGAGGACGCATTCGATGCCGCGCGGGAAGCTGACCCATCGGTCCGCTGGCGGGGGCGGCGTCTGTGGCAAGCCGAAGGATCTCCCCCCGGGCGCGAGCTCGAGTTTCTCGAACTCGCACGGAAATTGCAGGCCGATGATGACAATCCGGCAGCGCAGCGATTGCCAAACTCCGTTCATATCGTTGACGACGACGAAGCCGTACGCGATTCCTTGCGGGACATGCTCGAAGAAGCCGGCTACCGGGCCCAGACCTGGGCCTCAGGCATTGACCTGCTTCAAGCGGTGGAGCGGCTGGAGCCGGGTTGCATCATCGTAGATGTCCGAATGCCGGAGATCGATGGTCTTACACTGATGGCGCGGTTGCGGGCGCACAACATCAAGCTGCCGATCATCGTGATCACGGGACATGGCGACGTGCCGATGGCGGTCCAAGCGATGAAGACTGGGGCGATAGACTTCATCGAAAAGCCATTTGCCAAACAAGTGATCATAAACAGCATTCGTATGGCCTTGAAACCAAAGCATTCATCGAGAGCCAACGAGCGACCCTAACCGGGGCCGGCTCGATCGTCTTGACTTTAGAAGAGTTCGCGGTTTCTCATCCGGACGGCTTGCCGAAACCAACGAAGCAGGCACTAGGGGAGATTTAGCCATGGAGCCGAGTTATGCCGCCGATGACTTCCGGACGATTGCGCGGCGCATGCGGGAGATCAGTGACGAGCGCCGAAAGGCCGAGGAGAATCAGCGGTCACCCGTTAAAAACCCAGCAATGGATTTGAACGGGCTTCGGCGCATTCCAAGCCAAGTCAACGATCTTAGGATCAGGCCGAGATAAGTCTCGGGCAAGGTATTTTCTGGAATAAGCTTGCAACAAACCGCGGCTTACCAGGGTTCGCCTCAAGCCATTGCACCCTGGACTAAGAGTAGGATGGCTTTAGGTCGAAGCCATCCTACTCGATCCTCCGCGATCCATTCCAATTTTGAGGTCTATCAACCCCTCAGCTCTGAAAGCGGCGTTGTATTCATGCGGTAAACCCCGGGGAAGTGCCCGACAGCCTCGATCGCCATTGCCCTCTCTAACTCTAACAATCGCTTGCTGATGCTGAGTGGTTGCCGCAGGCCGAGCGTGCTCGCATGCACCCCCCGGCGGCGAGGTTTTTCGGCACTGTTCGAGCCGATCTAGGAGCACGAAGTCCACTTTTTGGGCCGCGAGGGTTGCCCCAAGCGCTGACCCCGGGGAGGCCAGCGGCCGCTATCACCATATCCATTCGCTCTTGGCAGCGCGGGGTTCTCCTTCTCTTGTTTGGTGGGGCCAGGATCTCTCTCTGAATGGACGCTCTGAGCTTTGCCCTTGGGAGCCATGGGGTTCCGCCCCCTGGCGTGATCAGACCCGGTTAAGTTTTCTGAAACTGCAGGCAATTCCAGATAGCGCGATCCGCTCTAGGCATGAACGAACGGACACCGGCCCTCGCGCAAGGGCCTGAATGCCTCATCGGCTGGCGTGGTCGCCACCAGCTTGTAGATGTCCCATTCATAGTTGCTCTCAGCCGGTGTCTTCACCTGAAACAAGTAGCTCGGGTGGATTTTTCGCCCGTCCTCGCGGATGTAGCCTCTACCGAAGCAATCATCGTCGGTCGGCATTGCCTTCATGCGTGCGACCACCGCGCGGCCATCGGCTTTCGCCGCCGCGATGCCCATATCCGCGACCGCCTTGAGGTAATGCAAGGTTGCAGCGTAATCGCCGGCCTGGAGCATATTGGGCCAATTCGCCGGCGTTTTCGGCCGGATACGACCGAGAAATGCGCGGGTGCGCTCGTTCAGATTCCAGTAGAAACTCTCGGTGAGCAGCAGGCCCTGTGCGGTATCCAGCCCCAGCCCATGCAAGACGTTGATGTAAACCGCGAGCGCAGCAACGCGCATCCGGCCGTGAAGGCCGAACTCACGCGCCTGTTTGATGCTATTCGCCGCGTCAGCCCCGCCGTTGCAAAGTCCTAATACATTGGCCCCCGACGCCCTCGCTTGATGCAGGTAGGCTGAGAAGTCTGTGGTTTCTGGAAATGGATAGACTGCGCTGCCAACCACTCTACCGCCGCCCTCGGTGACAAACCGAGTTACGTCGCGCGCAAGCTGGTGCCCAAACGTATAGTTGGGAGTTATGAGGAACCAGGTGTTTCCATCTAACTTCAGCGTCCTTGTTGCCGTCGATCGCGCAAGCATATAGGTGTCATAAGCCCAATGCACCGTATTGGGGCTACATTGCGGTCCAGTTAAGTCTGAGGTCGCCGCGTTGGGCAGGATCACCTTGTTCCGCTCTCGCCCTAGTGCGGACACCGCGAGCGCTAAGGCGGAATGGTTAATGTCGACGATCATGTCGACATCTTTCTGGTCGAACCACTGGCGCGCGATTGCAGAACCAATATCGGGCTTGTTCTGATGATCGGCGCTCAACACCTCGATATTTAAATCCTTGCCGGCGGTAAACTCCTGCACCGATTGGCGCACGCATACGATCGAGGTCGGACCGGCTACGTCGCGATAGGGGCCGGAGATATCAGTCAGCACGCCAATGCGGATCACAGGCGCGCTCTTCCGTCCTCGCGCCCGAGCCGGTCGGCGCGGCAATGCGCCGAGAGCTGTTGCGCTGCCGATTAGGGTGCGCCGGGTGATTGCCATCGGCCCTCCATCTCTGGGGTATGTTCCGTGCAGAACACGGTCAAGCAGGTCAAAATGCGCCAGCTGGCCCGCAAGCCGAAGCTTCTCAGGCATGCACGAACGGACAACCGCCCTCGCGCAAGGGTCTGAACGCCTCATTCGCTTGTGTCGTTGCGCCGAGGTGATACAGGTCCCATTCCTGCCTGCTCTCAGCTGGCGCCTTCACCTGAAACAGGTAGCTCGGGTGGATTTTCCTCCCGTCCTCGCGGATGTAGCCCTTGCCGAAGCAATCATCATCCGTTGGCATGGCCTTCATGCGCGCGACCACCGCGCGGCCATCGGCCTTCGCCGCCGGGACGCCCATGTCCGCAACTGCTTTCAGGCAGCGCAGCGTGGCCGCATAATCTCCAGCATGGACCATATTGGGCCAATGACGCGGCGTCTTTGGCCGGATGCGGTACATGAAGGCGCGCGTGGACTCGTTTAGGTCCCAGTAGAAACTCTCGGTCAAATATAAGCCCTGTGTCGTTTCGAGGCCGAGTGCATGCACATTGGTCACGACCACCTTGTTCTTCTCGAGGCAGAGACTGCTTACAGCGAGCGCTAGCGCCGAATTGCTGAGATCTACAATGGCATCAACACCTTCTGATCGATCCATTGCGCGCGATTGTGGCGCCTACATCAGGCTTGTTCTGGTGATCGGCTTGCCACACCCCGGCATCGACAGGCTTGCCTGCGGTAAACTCCTGCACCGCTTGACGGACACAAGCAACGGAGCTCGGGTCGGTCGTATCGTGGTACGGTCCGGACAAGTCGGTCAGCACGCCGATTCCTATCATTGGCGTGGTGTCGCGTGCTCGCGCTCGGGTTGGCCGGCATGTCAATGGACCCAGAGTTGCTAGGCCGCTGATAAGGGTGCGTGGGGTGAGTGCATTTGGCGCCTCGATTCCTACGGAATGTCCCCGCAGAAGACCGTGCAAGCAAGGGCGCCTGCTTGGACACGGTAGTGTACAATGCAAAAAGCAGAAAGCACTCTGAATGCCGCTCGAACAGCCGCAGCAGGGCTGCCCGGCTGCACGCTAGCGCTTCAGAATCCGTAAAGCCGCTTCGGATTTTCCACCAGAATGCGCGCGCGAATGGCAGCGTCCGGGGCCCACTCGGCCAGCAAGTTCAAAAGCCGCCCATCGTCGACCGGTATCGGGGGTGCGATGTCGGTGGGCTTGCGGCCGGGCACGACGGTGCTGTCGGGATGCGGCCAGTCAGTGCCCCAAACCAAGCGGTCCGGATTTGCCGCAATCAGCGCGCGGGCGAGCGGCGCAACGTCAGGATAATCGGGGGGTTCGTTCGAGACCCGGTACGCCCCGGAAAGCTTCACATACGCCTTGCCGGAACGAACAAGATCGAGCACCACGTCGAACCCAGGCTGCTGCGGGCCGAGTTCCGCGCGCGCGCCGGCGAAATGATCGAACACGACCGGCATCGGCAGTGCCGCGAAGTGAGTCTTCAAAGGCGCGATCACCGACAGGCGCGAGAACATCTGGATGTGCCAGGGCCGGCCGGCGATCTGCTGCGCCGTCGCCTCGAGCTTCTTTGCCGAGGCTTGCGGGTCGAAAACGCCGGCCTGCTCGAGGTTCATGCGCACGCCGCGGATCCCGGCGCGTGCCAATGCGTCCAGTTGGGCCGGGGTCGTTTGTTCATCGATTACCGCGACGCCGCGCGTCCGATCAGGCCCGAGCTGGCGGATTCCATCCAAGGTTGCGGCATTATCCGTGCCGTACACGCTGGGGGTCACGATCACGACCCGGTCGACGTGCAGCGCCCGCTCGAGCGCGGCGAGCTCGGCCGGTGCGGCAGGCGGGGGTGTGTAGACGCGTCCGGACCAGTACGGGAACCGCGCCGGGTCGAAGACATGCACATGGCAGTCGCAGGCGCCCGGCGGGACCTGGAAATTTACCGGCGTCTTTACGGTAGGTGCGCTGATCTCCGCGCCGGCGCTAGGCTCGGAGGCGGCCATGTGCAGCCCCCCGCCAAAGCCAATGCCCGCGGAAAACTTCAGCCCTTGCCTGCGTGTCAGCATGATTGCTTTCTCCTACTGTGACGAATTTCGGCATATGTGCCACGCCCAAATCAAGGGATCGATTCGGCCCTAGGCGGTGCTTGGTGATCAACGCCAGCGGCACCGCATAGAGGAAGTGCGACATAAAACCGCCAATAATCACGTTCGCATCAAGGTAGTTTGGATGATTCGATGAAGCGATTGCAATGGCAACATGCATGACGATCCAAATCACCGCCGCATAGAACAAACCAACAAGGGTCGCCTCGAATCCACGCTGGCGGAAGTAGGGCCAGATATAGGCGAACAGCACGCCTCATACGAAACAAAAGAAAAAGTGAATCGCCGTGCCGAGGATATACGAAAACGGCCCGAGGGCTTCTTGGGCCCTTGCCGAAAACCAGGGCCGTCGCATTGGCCGGAATGCCGCCCAGCGGCATCAAGTGCTGCGCCCCGACCCAGACGGTTGCTTCGTAAATCCAGATGGTCACGCCGCCAACCAGTCCGCCGAGCAGCCCGGCGCGCACCATCTGCTCCCGGTCCGGTGTCGCCGCGAGATACCAACTAGTCCCGGTCGCGTGCCTTCCCAGACGTTGCGGTGCCTCCCGCTCATAACTGCATCGCCCCTTTGTGCAGGTGTGAAACTTATCGCCCCTGCCTCTTCAGAATGGCATCAAGTCGGGGATAGACGCGGCGCGCATTCAGCTCGAAAACTTTGCGCTTATCCGCATCGGGGATGGGCAGCGCGTCAATGTATCGCTTCGTATCATCGAAGTAATGGCCGGTCTCGGGGTCGATCCCGCGCACCGCGCCTACCATCTCCGAGCCGAACAGGATGTTGTCGATATTGATTACCCGGAACAGCAGATCGATACCCGCTTGGTGGTAGACGCAAGTATCGAAGAACACGTTCCTCATCACATGCTCAGAGAGCGGCGGCCGCTTCAGCATGTCGGCCAATCCTCGGTAGCGGCCCCAGTGGTAAGGGACCGCCCCGCCGCCGTGCGGGATGATGAGGCGGAGCGGTGGGAAGTCCTTGAAAAGATCTCCCTCAAGGAACTGCATGAACGCCGTGGTGTCGGCGTTGATGTAGTGGGCACCGGTGGCGTGGAAATTGGGATTGCAGGAGCCGGACACATGGATCATCGCTGGCACGTCCAGCTCGACCATCTTCTCGAAGAAGGGATACCAGGCCCGGTCGGTGAGGGGCGGGCTGGTCCAACGGCCGCCGGACGGATCGGGGTTGAGGTTGCATCCCACAAAGCCCAACTCCTTGACGCAGCGCTCCAGCTCGGCGATCGAGTTGCTGATCGAGACGCCTGGCGACTGGGGCAACTGGCATACGCCCACGAATGTTTCAGGAAACAGGTCAACCACGCGCTTGATCAGGTCGTTGCAGTGCCGCGTCCAAGCCTGGCTTACTGCTTCATTGCCCACATGGTGCGCCATTGCCGAGGCGCGCGGGCTGAAAATCGTCACATCCGCCCCGCGCTCGCGGAGCAGGCGCAACTGGTTGTTTTCGATACTCTCCCGAATCTCGTCATCGGAGATGTTCGGATAGGCCGGGTCGATGTTGCCGCCCAATTTGAAGGCCGTCGTCTGCTTCTCGCGCCATTGGTCGTGAGAAGCAGGAGCGGTCGTGTAGTGGCCGTGGCAATCGATGATCATCGGTCGTTTCCTGATTCGATTTCTGTCAATTTCGATAAGGGCGCTCGGAATTAGGTGCCGCTCTGCCCCTCCCACGCCTCGACTGGGCTAAGCTCCCGAGGCAGCAATCCCTGCTCGGCGGAATAACGGAGCGCCAATTCGATGGCGGGCTGCAACTTCTCCTGCCCGATCAGCAGCGGGTCGGGGCTATCGGGCGGCCCTGCGGCGTCCTTAGCGGCCCGGAACATCTTCAGCAGCTCAGTGACCAGCCCGGGCTCGCGCTCCGCATGCTCTTGCCGGACCGTTACCAAATGATTGACCGGAACGAAACCGTGTTCGTCCCAAAAGCGGTCGGCAGAAGCAGCAACGTCAGGGAACACGGTGCGCAGATCCGGGTCGTCCGGAACCTCGTTGCCGACAATGATCGCATCGAGTTCGTCCGCCCGTAGCATCGAAAGCAGGTTTGAACCCGGCGGTGCCCGCGTGGCCCAGGCAGGGTCTTGATACTCCTGGACATGCGCACCTTCGAAGGTGACCCAACGGATCTCGGCCGGCTCCACGCCGTATTCCTCAGCCAGAATGCCGCGCAGCCACATGCCTGTGGTTTGGCTATAAGCGCGCACACCCACCCGGCGGCCCCGCAGGTCCTCGGGTCCCCTTATCCGGCTATTGGCACGGCACAGCAGGGCGGATTGCTGAAACCGCGCCGCCAAGGTCACCGGCAGCAGAACCAGCGGCTTGTCGTAGGCGCGGGCCTGGAGGAAGGTGGCGATCGCCATTTCACTCACATCGAACCGGCCTTCGCGCACCATCGGCGCGAAGGCGCGATTGATCGTAGGCATATCGGCGAAATCCAGTTTCAGCTTGTCCGAAACTACTTCCCCAGACCACAAGGCCCTGGTGTGCGGGTATTTGCCGATCGCCGCCTGCCATTCCTGGGGCACCGGCTCAACCCTCCGAACCGAACGCCCGGTAAGTCAGGCCGTTCTGCGCCAGCTTCTCCCGCATGCCGTAGAGATCGAGGCCCAGTTCGCCAGTCCGCAGGCGCCCCCGCTTGTCCTCCTCGTTGCGCTCGCGCGCTTGGCTCGCCCGCAGCACGGACTCCGCTTCGGTCCGGCGAACCACGACCACCCCATCGTCGTCCGCGACAACCAAGTCACCCGGCTCTATAAGCTGCCCTGCGCAGACGATCGGCACGTTCACCGACCCGAGCGTCTCTTTCACCGTTCCCTGCGCGGAGATGGCTTTGGACCATACCGGGAAGCGCTCTTCGGTCAGTGTCGCCACATCCCGCACCCCCGCCTCGATCACCAGGCCCAGCACGCCCCGGGAAGCGAGCGAGCACGCCAGCAAGTCCCCGAAATACCCAGCGTCGCTCGGCGAGGTGGGCGCCACGACGAGCACGTCCCCTGCCTGACATTGCTCCACCGATACGTGAATCATCCAGTTGTCGGCGGGAGGAACCGAGACCGTAACGGCGCTGCCAGCAATCTTCGCGCCCGGATAGATTGGGCGCATGTAAGAGGCGAGCAGACCCGTGCGGCCCTGGGCCTCATGGATCGTGGCTACACCATAGCGGGCGAATTCTGCCGCCAGCTCGCCGGACACCCGCGGCGGGTTCGTAACGACCAGACCTGCCTTCATGATGCGATCCCCTTCTCGGACAAATCGTCCACTCCGGCCGTCGCGCCAGTTTCAGCCTCGCCCTTGGTCATGTACTCTGGCAAAGGCGGCGTGCCATGGGTATGGAAGCTTTCGATGGTCTTGAGACCCCAGGCCTGGCCCTTTTTGCGTTCTTCCTCTGTCCAGACGATCGGCTTCCAATCGGGCGCGAGCACCAGGCGGGCGCCGGCATTGGCCACCTCCACCCGGTTGCCGCCGGGTTCGTAGACATAAAGGAAGAAGGTCTGCTGCACGGCGTGTTTGTGTGGCCCGGTCTCGATGAACACGCCATTCTCTAGGAATATATCGGCCGCTACCAGAATTGCCTCGCGGCTATCGAGCGCATAGGTGATGTGGTGGAAGCGTCCGCCGACCCCGTGCTCCTCCTTCGTATAGGCGAAATCGTAGCTCTTATTGGTGCAGGTCAGCCACATCCCCGCCTCGGTGCCGTCGTTCAGCACGATGCGCTCGGTATTGCGGAAGCCAAGGTATTTCTCGAAGAACAGCCGGTTCGCCTGCACATCGACTGCGAGGCAGTTGAAATGATCGAGCCGGCGCACATTCGCGCCGCGGGCGGGGAAGCGCTGCGCCTGGTTCTTCAGGGCGGGCCGTAATTCGGGCGGGGCGTTGTACCACTCGGTTTCATAATAAATCTCAAGCACATGCCCGTCTGGGTCGCGGAAGCGAAAGCCCGGCCCATGCCCGAATTCATTTTCATGCCAGCCTATCGCGAGGCCCGAGTCCTCGAGCGCCTTGACCCGGCGCTGCAGCGCCTGCGGGCTCCGCGCCCGGAACGCGGCGTGGCCAAGACCGGATGTGTTCGAGCCCGTGAGCTGGAGGGAGTAAGTTTCGTAATCATCCCAGGCGCGCAGGTAGACCGAATCTCCCCGCCGACCGCTCTCGGTCATGCCCATGACATCCACGAAGAACCGTAGGCTCTCCTCCGGCTTGGGCGTTAGCAACTCTAGGTGACCCAGGTGGGCCAGATCCATAATGGGTTCGTCGTGCATCAAGTCTCCTCCTCGTATGCGATCCGCTTACCTTGAAAGGACGCTCACGTTGCTCGGGGCCGCGCCGCACATCCCTGCGTTTTTGCCTCAGAACCCGGCGGGTACGCCGGTCCGCGCTGCTGATCCGTGGCCGCCGGGCCGAAGTAAGTCGCCGGGCGGAATCGCGCTTTGCTGGTAAGTCATCGGCCGTGGTCAGGCAGCCACCCTAGAATCCGTTGCCGAGCCGCGCGGTAGAATTACCTGCAACAGCACGAGGGCGAGCACGTAGGCGCCTGGAACCATCCAGAACAGGGTGACGTAGCTGCCGGTGGCCTGCAGCACGAAGCCCGCCAATTGTGCGATCCCCATGCCGCCGACCGCGCCGATCATGCCGCCGAACCCAGCCACCGAACTTACGGCCGAACGCGGCATGGTGTCGGAGGGCAGGGTGAACATGTTTGCGGCCCAGGCCTGGTGCGCCGAAGCGGCGAGTGCGACAAGCAAGGTGGCCGCCCACAGGCTCTGCACCTGCGCCGCAAACACGATGGGGAAGATGCACACCACACACACGAGCATCGCGAGCTTGCGGGCAGTAAGCACCCGCACGCCACGGGCAACAAAGAACGAGGAGAGCAGGCCGCCTGCAACGCTGCCCACATCGGTTAGCAAATAAATCACCACCAGTGGCGGGCCGAGTGTGGCCAGGTTCAGCCCATGCGAGCGATGGAGAAAATCCGGAAGCCAGAACAGGTAGAACCACCAGATCGGGCTGCTCAGGAATTGCACGGCTGCATACGCCCAGGTCGCCCGGTGCTGCAGGACCTGGCCAAACGGCATGGCTGCTGCAGGCGGCTCGACATCCTGCTGGATGTAGGCCAGCTCGGCCTTGGAGATGCTAGGATGGTCCTCGGGGTTGTGGTACATGGCCCACCAGGCCATGAGCCAGACCAGCCCGAGGGCTCCGGTGAAGTAGAAGGCGGCCGGCCAGCCATAGGCGAGCGTCAGCCAGGGAACGAGAAACGGCGTAATCAGCGCGCCAACATTCGTGCCTGCATTGAAAATACCCGCAGCTAGCGCCCGCTCGCGGGCTGGGAACCAGTTGCGCACAGCTTTGATGCAGGCCGGGAAGTTGCCTGCTTCGCCCAGCCCGAGCGCGAACCGGGCAACACCGAAACCGAAGGCCGAGCGGGCGAGCCCATGCGCGGCTGCAGCCACGCTCCAGACCAGGACGGACAGGAAATAGCCCCTGCGCACCCCTATCAGGTCAATCAACCGGCCTATGCCGATATAGCCGAGTGCATAAGCAAGTTGAAAATAGAAGACGATTTGGGCGTAGTCGATTTCACTCCAGCCCAGCTCCGTGCTTAGCGTGGGTTTCAGAATGCCAATGACCTGGCGATCCACGTAATTGATCGTGGTCGCGAAAAAGAGAAGGCCGAGAATCACCCACCGCGTACGCCCCACAGCGGCGGGACGGGCTATCGACGCCAGCGCCGAGGAAGAAGCATCCGGGCTCATGCACGATCCCCGCTACGCAGGCCGCTAAGGTCAAGATGGCGATCGGAGGTTTCGTTTCGGCGCATCGGAAGTCCTCCCCGTTGCGAGCATCCGCTCGGATGGTGTTGTGGCAGTTGTCCCTCTGGGCGTCACCCATCTGGGACGGTTACGCGATGACTACGGGTTCCGGCCCTTGCTGTCGTATCGTCTTTTCCACCCCCGCCATAACCGTTCGTTATACGGGCAAGGCCGCACCTGCCGATTTCCGCCACGTAGGCTCGTAGGTATTCCGCAAAAGCACGCCCGGCCGGGGGCAGCGCACGGCCGACAGGCAGGATCAGGCCGGCCGGCCGATCCGGGGCGGGGACCGGCAGGGGTACCACGCGCAAGGTGCCGCGCATCAGGTCACCCACCATCAACAGACGTGGCATGATCGATAGGAGCTCGCTGCCAATCAGCATTTCCCGGATGAACCCGTACGAGCTGGAGCGCAGCGACGCTGCAGGCGCTAGGCCAAGCATAGAGAGCACATGCTCGATTTCTTGCCCGACCCGCTGAGTGACGGTGGGGAGCACTAGGTCGTACCGGCTCAAATCCTGGATCGTGATTTGCTTTTGCTCGAACAATTCGTGCCCCGCGCGAGCGAGTATCGATATTGGTTCGGTCCATAACGGCTCCCGCATGAAACCGTCAGGAACAATGGGTGAGTAGAGCCGGCCGACGATAAGATCGATCTCGCCGGACGCAAGCAATGGCAGCAGTTCCTCCGTGCGGCCCTGCTGCAAGCGAATGCGGATTTCTGGGTGCGCAGCCCTCAGTCTGGTGAGCACACCTGGCAGCACGCCAGCAGCAGCCACAGGCAGGGCTCCGATTGCGGCCGTGCCGCAGCCCGGCTTGGTGAGCAGATCCAGCTCTTCGTCAAGCCGGTTCAACTCGGCAAGGATCCGCCGAGTGGAACTAATGAATATAGTGCCCGCCTCGGTCGGGCGCACGCCACGAGAGTGTCGCTCAAATAACCGGAGCTGCAGGATATCCTCAAGTTCCTGCAGGCTCTTCGTCAGGGCGGGCTGGCTGATGCCGAGGAAGGCGGATGCCTTCAGTAAGCTGCGCTGAGCGTCAATCGCGTCTGCCGCGCGTAGGAGATGCAGCCTCAGACGCTGACTAAGGTGGCGCCGCGCGGTCATCATGAGCCCGGCGATCCCTCGGCCGAAGTCGGATGGAGATTCATCGCTCAGCGGTCCGGGAAGAGGTCGGGCGCGAACGCGCGAGGACCAAGCTCACGCAACTGATCCGGAGCGAAATACATATCGTTGTTATAGAAAGGGTCTACACGTCGGCTGGGCTCGAGATGTGCGACCTCCCATCCGGAGTCCTTATTGCCTTTGGAGTGCATGTCGATCACCTCTTGCTTGGCGGCGCTTGGCCCC
>JAFAHH010000831.1 GCA_019237355.1 Acetobacteraceae bacterium
GGTGGGGAATGGCTGCGTCGGCGAAGTCCACTCACCGGGTACTTCCGATTTCGGCACAGGCCGCTCTTCGATGGGCCACAATGGCTTGCCCGTCACGCGATCGAACACATACAGAAACCCGTTCTTGGACGCGAGTGCGACGACATCCACGGTTTCGCCGTTGTGTTTCACCGTCGCTAGCTGCGGCGCCGCGGCCGGATCGTAATCCCAAATATCGTGATGCACGGTCTGGAAGTGCCACAGGTGTTTGCCAGTGCGCGCATCGAGCGCAAGCAGGCAATCGGCATACAGATTGTTGCCCGGCCTGTCGCCGCCATAGAGTTCATACTTTGCGGACGAGACCGGAAAGTATGCGATCCCGCGCTTCTCATCGAGCGTGATCTCACCCCAAACATCCACGCCGCCCATGTACCTGTAGGCGTCCTTCGGCCATGTGTCGTAACCGGGCTCGCCCTCATGCGGAATCGTATGGAAGACCCACAGGAGTTTGCCGGTCCGCACATCGAACCCGCGGATATCTCCCGGAGGCGCCAGATAGCCTTCTCCGGGGAAGCTTCCGAGAATGATCACATTCTCGAAAACCCGTCCCGGAGTTCGGGACACGAGCGGGATCGGCGCACGGTCGATGCCGATCTTCAAGTCCAGTTTCCCGTGATCCGCAAAAGAATCCACCGCTTTTCCTGTCACCGCATCGATCGCCCACAGATATCCGGCAGAGGTGACCAAGATGCGGCGATCTGTGCGGTCTTGGCTTTCCCAGTAATTGGCGCCGCGCTGTCCGGAAATTCCGCCTCTGATGCCCCCGCCTCCAGCGAATGGATGTACCCACAGTTCTTTGCCGGTGGCGGCATCCAGCGCTACCAGCGCGCCGCCCTTCGCTGCTACGTAGGCGATGTTGTCGACTACGAGCGGGCAGAACGTGGAAGGCGCGTCGCCCGCCGGGTAGGTCCAAACCGCGTCAATCTTGTTCACGTTCGAAACATTGATTTGCGATAGCGGTGAGTAATGGGAACTGTCAGGGCCGCCGAGGTAGTCTTTCCAGCTTGCCCCTTGCTTCTGTGCGGATTCAGTTCCCGCTGGCAAGACGGACAACGCCAAGGCGACCACGATTGCGTGTACTTTCATCATTTCCTCTCGATTTGATCGTGCGTATCTTTTGTCATGCCGGATTACCTGCTCAGATGCTCTCTAACGAATCTGGCCTGAACACTATCGGCCCCCAGCGTCTTTTCGTAAATCGCGAGCGCCTGCTTCAGCAGCGTCTCGCCGGCTGCGGACTGTCCTGCCTCGTTCATCAGCATTCCCAGGTTCGCGATGTCAGCTGCCGTTTCCGGCCGCTCGGGACCATAGAGAGACGCATCAATCTGGATTGCGCGGCGATAAAGCCGGCCTGCTTCGCGCAGGTCCTTCTTGTTCCAAAGAACGTCCGCCAGGTTGGTGCAGGTGATTGCAAGCTGGGTGCTTTCCGGCCCGAACTTTTCTTCCGAAACAGTCAGAGCGATGCGTTCTAGTTTTTCAGCGTCAGCCAGTTGACGGCGGCCTTCGAGCAGATTGCCAAGCGTGTTAAGAACTGCTACGGTGACCCGGGGGTCTGCTTTGGGGTCGGCCTGCTGAATGGAAAGCGCGCGCCGCAAAAGAGGTTCGGCTCCCGCATCGCGCTTGCGAGCGCGTAAGGCGAGCGCATACTCCTGCAACAGAACCGCAAGGCGCGGCGAGGCGGTTCCCGACGCTTTCTCTTCGGCAGAGACAGCATTTCGATAATAAATATCCGCGTGCTCGTCGTCCATCTCAGCGAGTTTGGCGAAGGACCGCGCAGCAACGCGCAGATCGCCGCCTTCAGCGGCGCGCTTGAACAGATGGAAAGCCTCATCGCGCTTGCCCTGCGCCTCGAGCACGAGGGCCAGCCGTTCGCGGTCGGCATCGATGGCGGGATCGGCACCGTGCTCATCAATCCACACCGCCCGGCGGAGCGGCACTTCGGCCCCCGGGCTCTTGCCAATCTGAAATAGAAACGCGCCAAAATCCGACGCGGCGCGCGCCACTTCCGCGCTCTGCGGACCTGATTGCCGTTCTCTTTCCGCGACGGCCTTCACATATACGGGCGCAAGCGTTGCCGGATCGGCCATCACGAACACCGCATTCGCCGCTTCGGGGCTGGCCGATACTGGCTGCACATCCTGGACAACCCGTCTCGAAGGAACCAAATTGCGCCCGCCTGGATCGTATATGCCTATCCAGTGATTGGTGAACATCAGGTTCGGGCCGGTTGCGACCTGCGGCATATGACATTCCACACAACTCCGAGAGGCGATCGCGACCGTGTGCACAACCTGCGCATGACATGAGACACATCGCGCATCATAAAACGATGCTGCCGTTTTCAGAGGCTCATGCGGGTTATGACAGGTTATGCAAGACAGTGCGCCATTGCTGTTGCGGAAGCACGCCGCGCGGTGCAGATAGGAAGGCTCGTGGCGCACATTCCAGGCATTGCTCCAGTCCATTTCGTCATCGAGATCGCTGGCCTGGCGATGGCATGAGCCGCATAGGAGATTGATCTGGACTGCGGTGAGCCGTTTCGGATTCTGAATCGCCGCTTTGCCGCCCGACTCCGCGTGAGCACGGCCTGGTCCGTGGCAGGCTTCGCAATGAATGCCTGGCTCACTTGGCTGCACCTGAAAATTGGAGGACAGCGTTATTGGGCCTGTCGAGTGGCAACGAAAACAGCGCAGCGCTGTGGCGACCGGGTCGAAGGTGCGGTACACGCGATCCGCTGAAGTGTTGTGACCCGGCGTGAGGGCGAGCGCTTTCGTCGCCGTGTAATAAGTTAGACCATGTTCGGCGATGGTGTCCTCGCCGGTCTGGGTGACCCAGGTGGTTGCCTTGGCACCAGCGCCGAATGCCCACTGC
>JAFAHH010000156.1 GCA_019237355.1 Acetobacteraceae bacterium
AAGCACGGTGGCGCGTGCATGTCGCAATGCGGTCGCAAATCCGCGCCTCATCGTTCCCTCCCATACGGGTACACTGTTACGGTGCCCGGCTGCCTTGCATTCTGCACTACCAAACGGTCCTCTTTCGCCCTCAAGGGATTACGACAAACAGCGGCCTTGGTCTGAGACGATAACGACTATAGCCCAGTACACGGGCGCGAATTTGATCAAGATCAAAAACAAGAGACGGTAGAGAGGGACGGCGCAGCCCACATACGACGAGCAACGGCTCAATTGTCTGCATCAAGCTGCGACCGCGACCTCGCCATTTGGGGTTGCATCGTTGATCTACGTTTACGCGTCGAATCGGCCGATCCAACCACAACTGGATCAACTCCAACGTATAGTTCCTACTATCCTTGCCAATTCTGCATAGTCTTGGTTACCGTCGGCACATAATCTCGAACCCGGGTGTTTCCCCTAGAGGGGGATGACTTTAAGTAAAGTGACCCCCCCTCTAGGAACTTTGGTTTTCAGAGCACGATTCAGGCTTTCCGACAATTCCGCCTCAAGCCATCGCGCTCTAGCCGTCACACGCTTTTCAATCAGGAGCAAAGTACATGGCCAGAACGACGGAGGTCAGAAGGCTAAGACAGGCTGGCCGTACGATTCGCAAGGAGGCAGCTCGCAACCATAGGATCGCTCTCGCCCTCACGCTATTTGGCTGCATTGGGGCCACCGCAGCATGGGCCGGTGACGACGATAGCACAGCTGGTATTCCCGGCGCGCGAAGGTTGTTCCGAACCGAGAGCGTTTGCATCCACAAATACGCGGCCAACCCAGACAACAACTATGTGAATTATTGGCCGGCGATCGGTGCCCCTGAGCACACGGACAATATCGACACTGGGACGCAGCCTTGCGCAACCTTTACCGGGTCGTTCGGCGGCCAGAATCGGGTGCTGCAAGACGTTTCCGACAGCACCTGGCCATCAATCCAGTTCATTGTTTTCAGTGGACCTTACGGAGCCTACCTTCAAGGCGGAGCGGTAGCACCTCCGGTCACTCCTGGGGGCAGTTCGTTGCTAAGTTCGACCCAACGACAGGTCAGCAGGAATGGCAGACATCCACGGGCAACGGAAACAGCGGCGGGACCGAACATCTACAAGTTCAACCGCGATACGGGAGCCCTCGTCGCTTCCGCTCAAATCACGGTTCTCGGTATGCCACCCACCGACGCTAACTACGACGGTTTCAAGGTAGCACCCGACGACAAGGGTGCGATTCTGATGAAAACCTAAACGCGACCGGTTGGGTGTCCGACTCAGGGCAATTCCGCTATCGCCTCCTGCCAGGCCCAATACGGTGCCCCGCCGAATACGACGGTTGCCGCTATCGATCCCGATACACTTCAGACTCTTGATGCGGTTCTGCTCAGCCAGCCGATTACGGCACGCCCGATCAAAACCAATCATAACGGCGCGATCTATCTCTACATGGCGGGTGATTCTACGCTGCAGAGGGTCACCTGGGATCCTACCTCACAGAAGCTGTCTATCAATACATCTTGGGCGCCGGCGTATCTGTTACCTGGGCAGCAGGGCGGCACCGCTCCCGCACTTCTCGGCAACTGGGTCATCACCAATACCAACGCCAGCCCGGGGACGGTGCCGATCAGCATCGTTGCCGTGAATCAGGATGATCCGAGCAAGCTGGTGCGCATCAATCCTTGGGGTACAACGCTGCCGCAAGGCGTTCCAGCCAGCGAGAAGCCAGCGAGTGTCGGCGTCGATCCCGACACCAACATGATCTACGCGCAGGATTGGTTTGTGAGAGCCGTTTACACTATCAAGCTCGACCAGCAGACCGGCGCAATGAACATCGCCTGGAGCCGACCCGATTGGATCACCAGTGATTACTTCTCGCTGAAAACAAAGCTAGAGCGCTTCCAGTCTGACTGGGAGCGCTTTAGCCGACCTCCTGTTTCCTCAGTCACGAAGGCTCATCCTGGCCGCGGGGCATGCTCGCCATGATCGCATAGTCGGCCTCAGCACGTGCTTTCCGCTCAAGCTGATCAAGCGTCCAAGCCGTTTCTGCAATCAATGTCCGGGTCCAAGACGGGTCCGAGATTCCGCCCAGAATGATCGCGCTCTACCGCTTCTTGCCGCGCTGCATTCCTCCGCCTTGTGTGAGGCGCTTGCTTGCTGGCGGCCGATTGGTTGCTGGCTTACGCGCCCCCGCCCGGAGATCGGAGATCGTTGCACGCGTCGTGATCTGCTCGGGATTCATTCGGAGCTCTAGCAAGGCTGGACGTCCACTCTCCACGGCCCGCCTGAAGGCTGGGGCGAATTGCTCGGTCGCGCTAACAACCTCACCATAGCCTCCGAACGCCTCGATGAACTTGGCGAAATCGGGGTTGGTAAGGGCCGTGCCAGACACCCGGCCTGGAAATGTCTGCTCCTGGTGCATCCGGATCGTGCCGTACATTTGGTTGTTGAACAGGAGCACGATCGGAGCGACCCCATGGTGAAAGGCTGTGGCAATATCTTGGCCGGTCATTAGGAATCCGCCGTCTCCGACGAAGCACACGACCATCCGATCAGGGAAGGCGATTTTCGCACCCACGGCTGCAGGGACTCCGTACCCCATGGCGCCATTCGTTGGGCCAATGTAGCGCTGGCGATCTCGAAAATTCATGAACCGCGTAGGCCAAGTCGCAAAATTTCCAGCGTCCGTCGTAAGAATTGCATCCTGCGGCAAAAGCTGTTCCAGTTCGCGCAAGGCTCGAGCCACGTTCAGAGCTCCCTTATATTCCGGAATTTCGCGTCCCTCCTCCCGTAAGCGGCGCAACTCGTGAGTCCATTCATTCCACGATATCTGCAAGGGCTCCATGTGGGAGACCGTCGCCGCAAAGGCGTTCACATCCGATACTATCCCGAGTTCCGGGCGCGACACGCGGCCGATCTCCGTGGGATCGGGGTAAACATGGATCAGGCTCACTCCGTCTGTAGGTTGCAGCAGCGTGTAGCCTTGTGTGGCGGCTTCTCCCAAGCGGGTGCCGATTGCCAGAACGAGGTCAGCTTCCTTTATTTTCGTAACCAATGCCGGGTCCGAGCCAACTCCCAAATCACCAATGTAATTGGCGCTGGTTCCGTCATACAGAGCTTGACGGCGGAAACTAACGGCAACGGGCAGATTATTGCCTTGCAAGAACGAGCGGATGGCATCGCGCCCGCTTTCGCTCCAGCACGATCCGCCGAGCACCACCACAGGCTTGCTGGCCTGGCTGAGCATGGTGTGCATGCGGGCCAAGGCATCGGGATCCGGATTTGCAACCGTGATCGGCCCTGGCCGAATCTCCTCGGCGTCCGCAATCTGCCTCTGCATTTCTTCCGAAAGCGCAATTACCACCGGCCCAGGCCGGCCGGATGTCGTGAGATCGACCGCATGCGCGACCAGCTCTGGAATGCGATCGGCCTGATCGATCTGGGTTACCCACTTGGCAATCGGCCCAAACATTCGCCGGTAATCGACCTCCTGAAAGCTCTCGCGGTCGGTTTCTGAAAAAGGGATCTGGCCGACAAACAGCAGCATTGGGGTGCTATCCTGCTGGGCCACATGGACTCCAATGGCGGCGTGGCAAGCGCCCGGGCCGCGCGTCACCATGGCCGCCGCCGGGCGGCCGGTGAGCTTCCCGTATGCCTCGGCCATGTGAGCAGCTCCGGCTTCGAACCGACAGGTAATGAGGTGCAGCTTCTGCCGCACCTCGTAAAGCCCATCCAGCACGTCGAGGTAGCTTTCCCCGGGCACGGCGAACACATAGCTGATGCCTTGGGCGACGAGCGCCTCAGCCAGGATGCGCCCGCCACTTCGCGCCGTAACGCGCGGCTTGCGCCGCTCTATTTGGTTCATGGATTGCTTCCGCCCTATTTGAGCCGCAGAGAATACGCATGTGCCTTGCGTTGCGCCACGCATAGCTATGGAAGCGTGCGTCGGGGAGGCTCATATTGCCGGTTGGAACTTCACCTTTTGCGGATGACTTCTCGCCATGCGAGCAATATACGTATTGATCAAATGCGAGATGGCAAAAGCCTATAAGGTGGCGCAAGAGGCCGCCGACACGATCGAAGAGATGTCGGAGCTCTATTCCACCTCCGGGAAATACGACTTACTGGGGAAGTTCTATCTCGATCGAGGGAGGGATATCGGACGATTTGTCACGGAAAGAATTCAAACACTGCCCGGCGTGGTGGATACCTACACGATTATCACCTTCAACGCCTTCACGGCCGGGAACTAGGGTCATGGGGGATCCAGATCGAAGCCACCATGCGTGGGTTTTATTTCGAGAGCACCATTCAGGCTTCCCGACGATTCGGCCGGGCGGTCGCTCAAGGAGGAGACCGAATTAGCTCCCTGAGGTGGCGGATGGCCCAGTCCAAGTCTTGCTAAAGGCTAATCACCCTTCTCACCCTGATCAGGCGCTGAACGCTTGGCTTCGCTGCCCCCCAAAGCACGGGCTCGGGCTTCTATTCAGTGGGTCCTCCGCTCGTCTGGTGGGGTGACGGAGCCCGGAGGGTGAGCACACCGGCCCGTTCAGCGCCGGCGTCTTGATTGCCTGATTGCAGATCTGAAATTCAGAGCCGGGCGTTCTTGATCAGCCCGGGCGCATGCCCGTAGATGACCCAGGCGAGGCAGGGTAAGACGGGGAGGCAGGGGAAACCAAACTCGCCCTTATCTGCCCACCAATTCGCTGGTGCTTCGGGTAGCGGTAACGGGACCAGACCCAGCCTGCGTCGCTAGGGAGCTTTTATGGCCGATTGGGAAATACCGATCAACTTGCAGCCTGATCCGCAGGATTATTCCTTCGACCTCGATCGCGCGTTGCAGGCTGTGGTCGGGATCAAATCCTACATACCTTCGGACGGGTTCACGGCCAGCGTGCTCGGAACCGAGCGGGCGGGGAGCGGCGTCGTTATTCGCGAGAATGGCCTTATTGCCACTATCGGGTATCTCATTATCGAAGCTGAAACTATCTGGCTCACCACGAGCAGCGGCCGGGCCATTCCCGGCCATGCTCTTGCCTACGACCAGGACACAGGCTTCGGAGTGGTCCAAGCGCTCGGACGATTGGACCTGCCGGCGCTCACTTTGGGCGATCCCGACGCGCTTAAGATCGGTTCGCGGGTGATTTTCGCGGCTGCCGGCGGCCGGCATCGGGCCATCGAAACACGCCTGGTCGGGCGGCAAGAGTTTGCGGGCTACTGGGAGTACGTGCTCGACGACGCGATTTACACCGCTCCGGCGCACCCGTTTTGGAACGGCGGCGGGCTAATCGGGGCGGATGGAAGGCTGCTTGGGACCGGGAGCCTCATCCTACAGCAGAGCGACGGCAAGGGCAGGCGGCTTGACATGAATATGGTCGTGCCGATCACCCACCTTGCGGCGATCTTAGGCGACTTGCTTGCATATGGACGTGTAAACCGGCCCCCGCGACCCTGGCTTGGGATCTACGCGAGCGAGAGCGACGATACAATCGTGATCGCCGAGTTGGCGGATGGTGGCCCAGCCGAACGGGCAGGATTGCGCCCCGGTGACCGTATTCTCGCCGTTGGTGGGGAGGAGGTGAGCGATTTGGCCGGGTTATGGCGGCGGGTTTGGGCGTGCGGCAGCGCGGGGGCTGAGGTGCCCCTGTTGATCGGACGTGAGGAAGATACGCTGCCGGTCACGATTCGCTCTGCGGATCGGGCATCCTTCCTCAAAGAGCCGAAGGTGCATTGATGGCGGGACTAGAGGTCGCGATCGTTCCCGTCACACCCTTCGAGCAGAACTGCTCGGTCGCCTACGACCCGGCCGAAAAGATCGGGGCGGTAATTGACCCGGGCGGGGATGTGCCGAGGATACTATCGGCGCTCGACCAGCTCCAGGTAAGGCCAGAGCGCATCATCCTCACCCACGGCCATATCGATCATGCAGGGGGGGCGGCCTCCCTGAAAGAAGAATTGCATCGCCGGCAAGGGGCCGCTGTTCCAATCGAAGGTCCTGATGAACGTGACCGGTTTTTGCTAAGCGGGCTGCGCGATCAGGGCCGGGCCTTTGGGCTCGCCGGCGCCCGCAATGTTACTCCTGATCGTTGGCTGCGGCAGGGCGATACCGTCGTGATTGCTGGCCGGACATTCGAGGTACTGTATTGTCCTGGGCACACGCCGGGCCACGTCGTGCTCGTGTGTAAACCGGAAGGCCTTGCTTTCGTGGGCGATGTGCTGTTTCAGGGGTCGATTGGGCGAACCGATTTTCCATACGGGGATCATGCGGCGCTGATCCGGTCGATTGAGCAGGAGCTCCTGCCCCTCGGCGGCGATATTGCTTTCGTGTGCGGCCATGGGCCGGGCTCCACGATCGGCGCCGAGCGAAGAAGTAACCCTTTTCTCAGGTGATTAGGCTCACGCCGCCATCAAGCCTCGGATTCGGCCACGTTGAAACGTAGGTTTTGGCGTCGCGTTATAGGTTTGCTTTCGGCCGAGACTGTTGGGACAACTGACCCGCGAGAGTACTCTCGCTGGAACAGGCATTAGCTGAAACGCCGAGCCAACATCGAGGCGCGCAGGCGTGTGCGGGTGTGCAAGACGGGCGTGTTTTGGCCAAAAAAAGTCGCAATTGCGTCTTGGATTAAGGTTACGTTAGGGGGACCGGGTAAACTGACGTGTGCTCTTTTTCCGACACCTACACTTGATGTCGTGCTACTATACGCGTGACCGCTGCAACACTTGCACAGCAAAAAAAATTTTACCGGGACTGACTATATAGGATAACGTTGAAGTTGCGTTGTGGCGTACGATTCTCTACAGACCAGCGGAGTTACTGATGCCACCGGCCGACGACCTGTTCGCGACTTATTCGCGAGCCTTTGAATCCCGCCGTGAGGCGGATATGTCCCTGCTTGAGTACCTCGAGGGGTGCCGGCGGGATCCTGTGATGTATGCGTCGGCGCCTGAACGGCTGCTCGCGGCGATCGGCGAGCCGCAAATGGTCGATACGTCGAAGGACGCGCGACTTGGCCGCATCTTCATGAACCGGACCATTCGCGTCTATCCCGCTTTCTCCGAGTTTTACGGGATGGAAGAGACGATCGAGCGAATCGTGGGCTTCCTGCGGCACGCCGCCCAAGGGCTGGAAGAGCGCAAGCAGATTCTGTACTTGCTCGGTCCGGTCGGCGGCGGCAAGTCATCGCTGGCTGAGCGGCTGAAAGCGCTCATGGAGGCGTACCCGATCTATGCGTTGAAGGCCGGCAACCAGATCAGCCCTGTTTTCGAGAACCCGCTCGGACTGTTCAATCCGGAACAGATGGGTCCCGTGCTGGAAGACCGTTATGGTATTCCGCGCCGGCGGCTGACCGGGCTCATGAGCCCGTGGTGCATCAAGCGGCTGGACGAATTTGGCGGGGATATCTCGCGCTTCCGGGTCGTACGGCTTAATCCTTCACGGCTGCGCCAGATTGCGGTCGCGAAGACCGAACCGGGCGACGAGAACAACCAGGATATTTCGTCGCTGGTCGGCAAGGTGGATATCCGCAAGCTCGAGCTGCACGCTCAAAATGATCCCGACGCGTACAGCTATTCCGGCGGGCTGAACCGGGCGAACCAGGGCATTCTCGAATTTGTCGAGATGTTCAAGGCGCCGATCAAGATGCTGCATCCGCTGCTCACGGCGACGCAGGAAGGTAATTACATCGGGACGGAGAATATCGGCGCAATTCCGTTCTCGGGCATCATCATGGCGCACTCCAATGAGGCGGAGTGGCAGAGCTTCAAGAATAACCGCAACAACGAAGCCTTCATCGACCGCATCTATGTGATCAAGGTGCCGTACTGCCTGCGGGTCATGGAAGAGCGGAAAATTTATGAGAAGCTGATCCAGCACTCCGAGCTCGCCGGGGCGCCGTGTGCGCCTGCCACGCTCGAGATGCTGGCGCGGTTCTCGGTGCTGAGCCGGCTGCGCAAGCATGACAATTCGACCTTGTTTGCGAAGATGCGCGTGTATGATGGCGAGAGCCTAAAGGAGACCGATCCGCGCGCCCGCAGCATTCAGGAATACCGTGACGCGGCGGGGCCGGATGAGGGTATGGATGGCGCCTCCACCCGCTTTGCCTTCAAGGTTCTGGCGGCCACGTTCAACCACGACACAACCGAGATCGCCGCCGATCCGGTGCACCTGATGTATGTTCTGGAGCAGGCGATCCGGCGTGAGCAGCTGCCGGAAGAGACCGAGAAGCGGTACCTGGAGTTCATCAAAGGCGAACTGGCGCCGCGCTATGCCGAGTTCATCGGAAACGAAATCCAGAAGGCCTATCTCGAGTCGTATCACGATTATGGGCAGAACCTGTTTGACCGCTACGTGGCCTACGCGGATGCATGGATCGAGGATCAGGACTTCAAAGATCCCGATACAGGCCAGTTGCTCAGCCGCGAGCTGCTCAACCAGGAGCTTACGAAGATCGAGAAACCGGCGGGTATCGCCAACCCAAAGGACTTCCGCAACGAGGTTGTGAAGTTTAGCTTGCGTGCGCGCGCCTATAATAACGGGCGCAATCCTTCCTGGACCTCGTACGAGAAGATCCGCGAAGTGATCGAGCGGCGGATGTTCAGCCAGGTTGAGGAGCTTTTGCCGGTGATCAGCTTCGGCTCGAAGAAGGATAGTGAGACCGAGAAAAAGCACGACGAATTCGTAGTGCGGATGAAGGCGCGGGCTTACACCGAACGTCAGGTGAGGCGCCTCGTTGAATGGTATATGCGCGTGAAGCAGGCCGGCTAGCCGAACACGTGATGGAGTTGGGCTGAACGGCTTGGCAATATAGGGGCAGCGCTATGCATATCATCGATCGCCGCCTCAATCCTGGCGGTAAGAGCCTGGCCAACCGGCAACGCTTTATGCGCCGCGCCAAGTCGCTCATTCGCAAGGCCGTGCACGAAGCATCGGCGAAGCGCAGCATTAAGGATGCCGACCAGGGCGGTGAAGTGTCGCTTCCCTCCCAAGGGGTGAGTGAGCCCTCGTTCCGGCGGGCGCGGTCCGGCGGAATTCGCGAACACCTGTTGCCGGGCAACAAGGAGTATATCCAGGGCGACACCATCCCTCGCCCCGATGGCGGTGGGCGCGGCCGTGGCTCCGAAGGCTCTCCCGATGGCGAGGGCCAGGATGACTTCCGCTTCGCCCTATCTCACGACGAATTTGTAGATCTGTTCCTGGAAGACCTCGAACTTCCGAATCTTGCCAAGCGGCGAGTGACATCGACCGAGAGCGTGAGCTGGCATCGGGCGGGCTATTCCGTGAGCGGCTCGCCAGCCAACCTGGCCCTGATGCGGACGATCCGGAACTCGCTGTCGCGCCGGATCGCGCTTCGGCGGCCAAAAAGCGAGGATTTGCAGGCGCTTCGGGAAGAAATCGACGCGCTGGAAGAGAGCGGCGCGGATCCCGAAGAGGTAGCCGAGCTGCGGGCTGAGCTGGAACGCAAGCTGCGGCGTTCCACCGTGATCCCTTACATCGACCCGCTGGATGTCCGCTACAAGCGCTTCGAAGCGCGGCCCAAGCCGATCGCGCAGGCGGTGATGTTCTGCCTGATGGACGTCTCCGGTTCCATGACGGAGCATATGAAGGACCTCGCCAAGCGATTTTACATCCTGCTCTACATTTTCCTACGGCGCCGTTACAAACACGTTGATGTGGTGTTCATTCGCCACACCCATCATGCCCAAGAGGTCGACGAGGATACTTTCTTTCATAGCCCAGAGACTGGGGGGACAGTTGTATCCACCGCGCTCGAAGAAATGCGTCGCGTGGTGAAGGAGCGCTACTCACCCGATGACTGGAATATCTATGCGGCGCAGGCATCGGATGGGGACAACACCAGCTCCGATAACGAGCGCACCGCCAACTTGTTGAGCAACGAAATCCTTCCGGTTTGTCAGTACTACGCGTATCTGGAGGTCGGCCGGGAGGGCGAGCACTTCCCGCCCGGCTTTGCGCGCCGCGACTCCGATCTGTGGCACACCTATAGCATTCTCGTCCGGGCGGGCGCCCCGATGGCGATGCGGAAGGTCAACCACCGGCGCGACATCTATCCCGTATTCCGGGAGCTCTTTGCGCGCAAGCCGGCGGGGGCGGATGCAAAGCGTGAGCGTGCTGGCGTCTCATGAGCGACCTGTTATTTGAAGGGGCTGACTGGCGGTTCGATACAATCCAGCGCGCCCACGACGCTATCGAGCGTGTCGCGCTCGATGAGCTGGGGCTGAATATATACCCCAATCAGATCGAGGTGATTAGCGCCGAGCAGATGCTCGACGCCTATTCCTCAATCGGCATGCCGCTGTTTTACAAGCATTGGTCCTTCGGCAAGCACTTTGCCCGGAACGAAGGTCTGTACCGAGCCGGTATGCAGGGTCTGGCTTATGAGATCGTGATCAACTCCAATCCGTGCATCAGCTACGTGATGGAGGAGAACACGGCGACGATGCAGGCTTTGGTGATCGCGCACGCAGCTTTCGGGCATAATCATTTCTTCAAGAACAATTATCTTTTCCAGCAATGGACGGATGCCAACGGCATTCTCGATTATCTCGAATTTGCGAAGAAATATGTGGCCGAGTGCGAGGAGAAGTACGGTGAGGCGGCGGTTGAGAGACTGCTTGATGCCGCACATGCCCTCATGAATCATGGGGTGCATCGCTATCCTCGTAAGCGGCCGGCCGATCTCCGCTCTGAAGAGCGCCGTGAGCGGGAGCGGCGGATCCATGAAGAGCGGATCTATAATGATCTCTGGCGCCGGACGGTGCCGGTGAAGAGCGGCCGGGCGCGAGAGGATCATAGCGCGGAAGAGCGTCGCCGGGCCCTGCTCCAGTTGCCCCAGGAAAATCTCCTTTACTTCCTCGAGAAGACGGCGCCGCGCCTACAGCCGTGGCAGCGCGAGGTCCTCCGGATCGTGCGCCAGATCGCGCAATATTTCTACCCGCAAGGACAGACCAAGCTCATGAACGAGGGGTGCGCCACCTGGGTGCACTATCAGATCATGACCCGGCTGCACGAGACCGGGCGTATTAGCGATGGGGCCTGGCTCGAGTTTTTGCATTCCCACACGAGCGTGGTGTTCCAGCCTGAGTTCGACGACCGGCGCTATTCCGGTATCAATCCGTATGCCCTTGGCTTCGCGATGATGAACGACATCGCGCGAATCTGCACCGATCCCACCGAAGAAGACAGGACATGGTTCCCAGCCGTCGCCGGGTGTGGCGACCCCGTCGGCACCTTGCGTTACATCTGGGCCAACTTCCGGGATGAAAGCTTCATCTTGCAGTATCTAAGCCCGCGGTTGATCCGGCAGTTCCGGATATTTTCCGTCATCGATGATGCGAATGAGCCCGAACTCGTGGTGCGTGCGATTCACGACGAGCGTGGCTACCGTCGCATTCAGCAGGGCCTTGCCAGGCAATACGACGTTGCCTGGACGACCCCCGATATTCAGGTGGTCGACGTAAATCTTGCTGGTGACCGGCGGCTGATCCTACACCATCGGGCTTTGAACCGCGTTCTGCTGGATGAAACGGAAGCGCGACTCGTGCTTCAGCACCTGGCCGATCTATGGGGATATGACGTGCTGCTGAAGGAGATCGACCCGGCCAGCGAGGCGGTCCTCAAGGAGCACGCCGCCAGCCCGCGCGGAACCATTCTGCGCCCCGATGGAGGGTAGACCGAACCGATTCGCTTAGGGGCGCGAGGCTCCACGTCTTGGGCACTATTGTTTCCGAGCAATCAGGGCGGCAGGTAGCCCTCCACGAGCGCCGCCCTCGAATGGGTGCTTTCCCGGCGTAGTTTCAGAAGCGGTGCGTATTCGGGGCTATCGTAAAACCGCTTCGCCATCTCGAGGGAGGGGAACTCAACCACAACGAATCGATCAAAGCCAAGCTCTCCTTCGAGCGGGTGAACCGCTCCACCACGGACAATGTAGCGCCCTCCGTAGCGCGAGACTGCTGCTGGCGCACGTTCCCGGTATTCTTGGTAACGCACCGGATCAGTCACGGTGATGTTGACCATGAGGTAGGCCGCCATTTTACCCTCCGTTTCGGCCGCGTATCCTGAGCGGCAGCAATTTGGCACGGTCTCATCGATTGCACTACACGGGAACGGCTGAACAAGACCGAGGCATTGTTCCGTGCCGGATCATCAAACGCCACGGTTCCGGTGCGCCTAAACCTTC
>JAFAHH010000443.1 GCA_019237355.1 Acetobacteraceae bacterium
TACCGCTGACCATTCTTCTACTGAAGGTTGCTCACCCGCAGGGTGAGCCGGCACGGCGATGAGATCCGCTTTCATTCCCGCGCTTTCCGCCGATTCGGCCGGGCTGCGCAAGCTCGCAACTGCGGGATTTAGGTTGACGCATTCACGGCTGAGGAGTGTGCCAACTATCTGGCGAACTCAGGCTATGCCGCTGTTTCAACTTAAAACGGAAATGCTCTAGTCCTCCCAAGAGCCGCTCGGATAGTCTTTCATGATGTAGTCTAGAGCGCGATCGCTTGAGGCGGACTCGGGTTCCCAATTCGCGAGCACCGGCTCCCATTTTGCCCCGCAAAATATGTTTCCTGTGTCAGTAAAGGGGGTCCGCCTAGCGAGGGCCATTTCGTGTAATTCTGAGATTCGCGCCGGCAGCGTATGGCGTACGAGTGGCATCAGTTTAGAGGGTCGATCGGGGTTACCGCGCCTTCGACTGCCTCAATGACTTCGCCGGCTTCCAGGCATAAATCCTCGTGAAAACGCCCGGCCAAAATCTGCACTCCCATCCGCAGCTGTCCGTCCGTTCCAACCGGCACCGCGAGGCTCGGAAGCCCGAGGGCCGGGGCGATCAGACTCACGCGCAACGATTCGAGTAACTTCTGGAATCCTTCATTCGTCAGGTCAAGGCCGTGTGGCGGCGGAAGATGCATAAGGTCGGCATCACTATGATCGGATAGCGGAGCATGAAGGTCAGCCATTGGCGCAGCAACGAATCGCGCCGCGCCAACGAGTTGAGCAGGCCCGGCAGATCAGCCGGGGGTGCCAGTTCCTGCCACAGCCGGAATGAAGTTTTGGCGTCCTCGTCACCATACTTTTCCATGTTCGGCCTGAGCCAGGCGGCGACATCTGTCGATCCGATGCAGTGCCAGGTCTCTACCACCGCTTCAATGTCAGGGGGCGCAACTTCCTCAACCGCATACCCCGCTGCAGCGAGATAACCCCCGGCCTTCCGCACCGCGGCTGCCTGCGCGGCATGCGTGAAACCACCAGCCACCTCGGGGATGAGCGCCACCCGCACTGGCGGGTGAACCGGCGGTCCGATCAAGGGCACATCCGCCCACCTTGTATCGCGGGCATCACCCCGCGCCATTGCGATGAGAGTCAGGCGCGCGTCACGAACCGTGCGAGTGAGCGGCCCTTGTGTCGCCATCAGTTGCGAGCCAATCGGGGCTGGCGTGGTCGCGCTGGGATTAAATGAGGGAATTCTTCCCAGCCCGACCCGGAGGCCGACTACCCCGCAACAATAGGCGGGTATGCGGACCGAGCCCCCAATGTCGTTCCCTTGTGCGATTGGACCGATGCCGGCTGCAACCGCTGAGGCCGCCCCTCCGCTGGATCCGCCCGCGCTGATGGCAGGGTCGTGCGGGTTGAGGGTACGCCCGTGCAGCGCGTTTTCCGAGAACAGACGCATGGCGAACGCGGGCGAATTGGTGCGCCCCAGAATGATGGCCCCGGATGCGCGGAGGTTCGCGACAACCGGTGCATCCTCGGCCGCAATCAGCTCGCGAAAGGCCACCACCCCACGGCTGGTCGCGTGGCGTTTCTGGTCCGTGTTGATCTTCACGGTGACAGGGACCCCGTGCAACGGCCCAAGCGCCTCGCCGCGGGCCCGCGCCACGTCGGCTGCCTCGGAGGCCGCTAGGGTTTCCTCCTCAAAAATCTCAACTACCGCATTGATCTTGGGGTTCACCGTTCGCAACCGCGAGATGCAGGCTTCCACCGCCTCACGCGCCGACGCGTGGCCAAGCCGGATCAGCCGTGCAAGATCGGTCGCATCCAATTGCCAGAGTTCTGGCCCCATAGGGACGATCTCCAAGAGCAGCCGTATCGATTTCAGCGCGGCGAATTCCGTACCGGCCCCCAAGACGGGGCAAATCGCCAAACTTATTTCAAGCAGAAATCCGCGGCGAATGTCTGCCGTGCCGCTCGACGCGCGCAGCGCCACCTCTGGCGAGGTGCTGTCGTAACCAGGCCATCGCTGGCCAGACTTGCGAGGGCACCGCGCACCGAAGCGGCACTGAGGCGGTCGCGCGAGGGTACCTTCTGCGAACTGGCACTGCGAACTGGGCGCCCTGTGCCTACCGCCCAATCAGCCTGAAACTGGCCTAATCCCCGGCTAGGCGGGCTTCCATCAGCGGCGCTGCATATCGCATCAACGAGGCGACGTCGGGCGCGGAATCTATTCCAAGCACCGCGTTCGCGAGCTGCGCGGCACGCTCCTGGCCAAGAACCGCGTCAGTGAGCCCGGCGAATTTTGCCCTTAGCTCGACCTCGGAAAGGAAGTTCTCCGGTTCTCCTTTGGGCACGAACACGGTTTTGGTAAATTCCTGGCCGCGCGCCCGGAGCATGACCTTGCCTGCCATCTTGGCCGGGAAGAGCGCCTGGATTTCCGGATCGAGCACGCAGCTTATCTTCGGCAAGAAAGCGCGCACGCGGGCATCATGCAGCAATTTATAGCTCTCCCAGCCCATCGCACCCGTGACCAGCGCCGAAGCGATCACGAAAGGACCGCTGAACTGGCCGTCCACGACATTCTCAGGAT
>JAFAHH010000842.1 GCA_019237355.1 Acetobacteraceae bacterium
TTCGCCCCCTCTATGCGTCAGAAGATCAACGTGAATGTAATCTACGCCAAGGCGGTGCGGCTACTGCCCGAGACCATAGACGGCCAGCCGCCCTTGCCGGTGCCGGCCGAGTGCCCGGTGACGCTGGACGAGCTGCTGAGCGAGGACTAGGCGGCCACGAATTTGCATTAGGCGTGATAATCGCAGGCGCCAGCGAGGAGGCTTACGAAGCGCGGTTCGCTGATATCAGGCAGGACATTGCGAGCGTGCGGAGCGATCTGAAGCAGGATATCGAGCGCACCAACGACCGGATCAACACCCTGACCTGGATGGCGGGAACCAATATTGTCCTGACGATTGCGGTGCTCGGCCGCCTATTCTTTGTCCACTGAACCTACTGCTGGAAAAGATGGACCAGCACATGAACCGGGTCGAGGATCAGCTAACAGCTATCCGGACTTATGGAGGAACAGGGTCCTGGGGAGGAGCCGCAGCGCGTGTTGTGCGACTCGCAGCGGGTGAGATCATGCCGAGCCAAATCGCGATAGTCAGTTCCTTGCTTTTGGGACTCGCAGCGACCTTGGGCACGATGGTCATTCATGGCTTCGTGGTCCATACCATGGTTACGACTTTGCGCCGCAATCTGCACCGGGGCCTACTTGGGATGCGGCTCTGGGTGAACTTGACATTTGTAATGGGCGCAACGCTGCTTGCGCTCGCTGGGCATCTCGCGGAGATCGCGCTTTGGGCGTTCGTGCTCTATATATGTGGCGCGGTCACCGATATCAGCTCTGCCATCTATTCGTCGGCTGGCAGCTACACGACTTCGGGTTCCGACATCGTATTACCGCCGCGATGGAAGCTGCTGGGGCCATTTGAAGCAGTGTGCGGAATGTTAATGTTCGGCGTCTCGACCGCGTTTATTTTTGCCGTCATCCAGCGCCTGATTCGTGCCCGATACGAAGAGGCGGGATCGATTGATTTTGACCATTAGGAAGAGCCGGCGCGCCTGCGCCCTTGGGGGAATGCCAAGATGCGCCCACAAGAGGCAGGCGCGTTCGAGATGCCCCCAAATGAGGTCTTTGGAAGCCAGTTCACCCTCGCGGGCCTGCTGTTCGCTGCATACAGGCTAGGCCACTGAATGGGGGAGCAAGCCCCCCGAGAGGAGCAGCAGCGCGGACCCAATCCGGTCGACGTGCATGTTGGCTCGCGCATCAAAATAAGGCGGGAATTCCTTGGATTTAGCCAGGAGCATCTCGCCGAACGTTTGGGCATTGCGTATCAGCAGGTCCAAAAATACGAACGCGGAGTGAACCGCATCAGCGCCTCGCGCTTGCTGGCCTTGTCGCAAGTCCTCGATGTGCCGATCAGCTTCTTCTTCGATGATATGCCGGACAATCCGCTCCGCACCGAGGACCGGCTAGATCATTGGGAGCCCCTGGAGCTGGCGCGGGCCTACTGGCGCATCAGCGACTCCGGGGTCCGTCATCGTGTGCTCGAACTGATAAAGTCCATGGCGCCGCCCGATCCCGAGCAGCAGGAACCGCAAGAGCTAGCCACGGTGCCTTGAGCGCCACAGTCATCTTGCTCGGCGAAGTCGCCAGCCGCTTGTCGTCGCTGGATGTCGCATGCAATCGCTGCGAACGGCGCGGCAGGCTCAATACAGTCCGCCTGGTGGCGCAGCATGGCCCGGAGCTTCGGATACCAGAGCTGCGCCGGCTGATTGCTGCCGATTGCCCCCGGATGCAGGCGGATCAGATGCGGGACCCATGCGGCGTCCATTTCCCGCAGCTTCCGGACTTGTATTCCCCCAGGAACAAATCCCCCAGCGCATAGCGGGCCCGATATGTGAGCCATCGCTGCAGGACGTGATGCGGCCTGTCGTGCAGCATGTGGCACCGCTGGCACATCGCCCGCAGATTGCGCGTGCGGTTATTCGCCGGGTCATGATCGAGATGCGCTGCAGCCAGGACCACGCGCGTCATGCGCATTCCCGTCGCATCGATCAGATCGGGCCAGCGCGCGTTCCGGCCGCGGCCGTTGCGCCAGGTGCGGCTCGCGGAATCGAACCAGCGGCCATCCGGCAGGCAGCGGATTGTTGCGAAATGCGGGCGCTTGCAGCTCTGGCACAGGCCGCCGGCACGGGCGAAGCGGACCCGGGCGCTGATTTCTGGCCAGTTCGCCGGGTAGCGGGTGCGTAGGGCAGGGCGGATCGGCATGGCGCCGGACGCTGGCAAATGCGCTCGTGACCGGGCAAGAGTCGGTTCCCAATACCTATTTATCAAACCTTCAGGAAAATCCGTCATAATTTCCTTTCGAGGAAACATGATGGAGCTTTCGTTGCCTGATACGGAATTATTTGACCGCCTAAGCGGGCGTTTAACCGCTCTTGAAGCAGCGATTGGCACCATTATTCGTGCGCTTCCGGACGAAGTCCGCGAGACGGTAAAGTCCGCAGTATTCAGCTTGATAAGCGACGACCATCCGATCGGCGTATCTGACGCGGCAATGGCAATTCTGGATCACGCGGAAGGCCCGCGTCTTTACCAACAAGTGCCATGGCGTATGGGTTAGAGGTCGGTATCCCCGGCCTCCCGCATAGTTTCAGCGAGCAACCTACTCGAACAACGCTGCTTCCGCAGTCTCCGCCTCCTCGTCGCGCTGGGTGACATATTCCGGCGCCCGCTCCCACCATTCTGCGCACCACTGGCGCCTTTGCGCTTCGTAGGCGGCCCGCAATTGCTCCGCCAGGCTCACTGGGTCAGCCTCCGGGGCACGTCCTCCACATCGGTTTGATGCACCACCAGGTTCTGCAACCGCATCAGCACCACCTCGAAATGCACCCCATCCCCGCGATCGAACGCTTCGCGAAGCTCGTGCTCGAACTCGCGCCATTCGTCTGGATCAAGCAGATTATCGAACATGGCGGGGCCTCCTCGCTAAGCAACGCCCAAGATCGTCATCGATGGTGGCCGCCATGGACCGGAAGACCTCCGGCTTTGCGCCAATATCGAACGGCTTATCGAACGAGCCGCGCCGGATCACGCCAAAAGTGCGGCCGTCACGCATAAGCTCGATCATGCAAGCCCCGTTGCCGAAATCATGCCGCCTGAACCGGCATGGCTGGCGCTGGGTCATTGCCGCGCCTCCTGGCCATGCAGTGCAGCCTTAGCCCGGACGCCCTCCGCGGTGAGGCGATAGCTCCGCATCCC
>JAFAHH010000856.1 GCA_019237355.1 Acetobacteraceae bacterium
CAGATCCACCGGTTTCTGAATACCGCCCTGGGCGGTTTTGTGCGCTCGGTAAATACCTACAGCTCTGGGGCCTCGATGGTGCTGGTGCCCCATATTCTTGGCGACTACGAGGCGCTGACCAAGCACAATGTTACCTGGGAGCAAGTGGCGAAGCACAGCGAGGTGGTGCTGGCTTTCGGTGGCATGGCGGCCAAGAACTCCATGGTGGCTGGGGGCAGCATCAGCCAGCACGTGGAGCGCGGCAGCATGGGCGAGGCGCGTGCACGGGGCTGCGAGTTCGTGCTTGTCAGTCCCCTCCGTGCGGACCTGCCGGCCGAAGCTGGCGCGGAGTGGATCAGCCTCGTCCCCGGCACTGATACCGCGCTAATGCTCGCGCTCACCCATGTGTTGGTGAGGGAGGGGCTGCACGACCGGGCCTTCCTGGACCGCTACTGCGAGGGATGGCCGATCTTCGAGCGCTATCTGCTGGGGGAGGCGGATGGCCAGCCCAAGGACCCCGCCTGGGCCGAACCGATTACTGGCGTTTCGGCAGAAACGACTAGGGCGCTCGCCCGGCGGCTGCCTGGGCGTCGTGTGCTGGTGACCGTGTCGCATTCGCTGCAGCGGGCGGAACATGGCGAGCAGCCTGTTTGGATGGGCGCCGTTCTGGCCGCTGTGCTGGGGCAGATCGGGTTACCCGGCGGTGGTTATGGCTACGCGATGGGGGCGATCGGCTACTATGGCCGCCGCAACAACGCCGTCCCCAGTCCTACGCTGCCGCAGGGGCGGAATGGTGTCTCCGCCTTCATTCCGGTCGCCCGCATTGCGGACATGCTGCTCAACCCCGGCGGGAAGTATCGCTACAACGGGCGGACACTTACCTACCCGGATATTCGCCTTGTGTATTGGGCGGGGGGCAATCCGTTCCATCATCATCAGGATCTCAACCGCTTGCGGGAGGCTTTTGCCCGGCCCGATACCGTGGTGGTGCATGATTTGGCCTGGACGGCTACGGCGCGCCACGCCGACTTCGTTCTGCCTTGCACCATGACCTTGGAGCGGGAGGATATCGGGAGCAGCTCCAATGATCCGCTGATGGTGGCCATGCACCCGGTCGTGGAGCCTTTTGGGGAGGCTCGTGATGATTACGACATCCTCTCCGGCCTTGCCGAGCGGTTGGGCGCCGAGGAGGCCTTTACGGAGGGGCGCACGGCCCGCCAGTGGCTGGAACACCTCTATTCGCCCACCCGAGAAGCGCTTGCGGCCCGGAACTTTCGTGCGCCGAGCTTCGAGGAGTTTTGGCGCGAAGGATACCTCACCCTGCCGCAGGAACCTGATGATGGCGGCATCTGGCGTGCTTTCCGGGATGATCCGGTGGCCAATCCGCTCGCGACGCCCAGCGGCAAGGTCGAGATTTTCTCCGCGACCATCGCAGACTTCAACGAGCCCGACTGTCCCGGTCACCCCGCCTGGCTCGCGCCGACTGATATACCGCGGGCTGGCGCGCCGCTTTGGTTAGTGGCCAATCAGCCTAGTACGCGACTGCACAGCCAGCTCGACTTCGGCGGCTACAGTGCCGGGGCCAAGCAGCGGGGGCGGGAAGTGGCGAGTATGCATCCTGATGATGCTGCCGCCCGGGGGATTGCCGAGGATGACATCATCCGGCTGTTCAACGAACGGGGCGCCTGCCTCGCCGCCGTCCGGCTGACCGATGGCATCCGGCCGGGTGTGGTTCAGCTTCCAACCGGAGCCTGGTACGATCCCGTCAACCCGGAGGAGGATCAGCCGCTCTGTGTGCATGGGAATCCGAACGTCTTGACGCGCGATGCCGGCACTTCCGCCCTCGCACAGGGCTGTACGGGCCAGCTCACGGCTGTCGAGGTGGAGCGCTTTGACGGCGATCTGCCGCCTGTCCGGGCGTTTGATCCTCCGGCATAACCGCCCAGACCCGAGGCACGCCGCCTTTCCAGCAGCCCCGACAGGTTCAGCTCCGTCGCGGCGGAATGCTCGGCACGACCACTAGACTAGTACTCCGATTCCGAATTGGTGATCAGGACCAGCCTCCCGGGTTGCGGCTGGCAGCGAAGGGATTGATAGAAGAGCCGGGGCAGATGGCGGAGCAGCCATGGCAGGGCGTGCCTGGGTTTATGTCGGTGGCCGGACCGGCAATAAGCCGTCGCCGGCCGAAAAGGCGGCAATTACCGCGGCCTGTCAGAGGCTCATCGCCGAGGTGCTGCGACCGCGGTTCCTTGCCGAGATCCGTCCCTCCGCCATGTTCAATTATCCCGTCGCCATCGCCGGCAAGTGGCATGGCAATAAGTACCGGTTCTTCACGCGCTACCGCTCCGATGATCCCAATTCTTTGGCAACGGAGTTTGACGCGCCCTTCGCCCGGTTGGACTACGTCAGCCGGGACTGCTTCGATCTTCTGTGGCACCGGCACACCGGCGAATGGTTTCGTGTGTTCGAACGCCTGTCCCTGATGGAAGCCCTGCATCAGATTGCGAGCGAGCCGTTTTTTCGGCCCTGTTGACCTGACCACGGGCGTTGCGCCAACCAGCCGTCAGTTGGTTGCAATTGCAAGAGATTTCTCATGCCGCGCAAAGCCACCACACTGGCGCTGAACCTGACCGAAGAGGTGCGCGCTACATTGACCGCGCTCGCCCGCTCGCGCACCGCACCAGCCCACCATGTCGAGCGTTCAGCCATCATCCTGTACCTGGCGGACCGGCGCGATGCCACCGAGATCGCCGCAACGCTGCGCATCGACCGCCAACGGATTACGCGCTGCGCACGCCGGGTCGAGGCCGTGGGACCGCTCAAGGCAATTGACGATTTACCACGTTCAGGAAGACGGCCAGAGCTCACGGAAGCAGCTCGCACCTGGCTAATCGGCGAGGCCTGCGTCAAAGCCAAGGAGCGCGGCTATCCACACGAGTTATGGACGCTGCGCCTGCTGGCGGCGCACGCACGCGAGCGCGGACCTGCAGTCGGCCATGGCTGCCTGGCGGAACTGGCCCCCAGTACGGTCCACGACATACTGAATAGTCAACCGGTCAAGCCGCACAAGGTACGCTACTATTTGCAACGACGCGATCCGAGCTTCGAGGAGCGCAAGGCCGAAGTCCTGGAGGTCTACGCCGCGGCAGAAATGCTGCGACATATCCCCGAAGCGGACCGGCCCGCTGTCGTGCTCTCCTACGATGAGAAGCCCGGGATCCAGGCAATTGCCACCACGGCGCCCGACCTGGGGCCGAAACCAGGCAGGCATTCCACGGTGCAGCGCGATCACGAATACAAACGTCTCGGCACGCTCACGCTCTCAGCGGCGGTCGATCTGGTGAGCGGCTTCGTGCATCACGTGGTGACCCAGCGGCATCGCTCGCGCGAATTTGTCGCCTTCCTTGAGCGGCTCGATGCGCATTACCCGGGGGGAATGCTGATCTGCCTGCTGCTCGACAATCACTCCGCCCATTGTTCACGCGAGACCAAGCGCTTCCTTGCCAGCAAGCCGGGCCGGTTTGAGCTGGTGTTTACCCCGACGCATGCCTCCTGGCTCAACTATGTGGAAACCTTCTTCTCAAAGGTTGCCCGATCGGTGTTGCGGCGCATCCGTGTCGCGAGTAAGGCGGAACTGGCCGACCGCATCCGCCATTACATCGACGCCTGCAATGCCACGCCGGCACTACCCAACTGGCGCTACGGCATCAGTCCACCCGCACAGGCGCGGGCCGCCTGATTCGAGTCGCCAATTCGCGAACGCAGTACTAGAGCATGATGGCTTTAGTTAGGTCGAAGCCATTGCGTAACCTGAAGTCATCATGCTCCTAGGGCGCGACCACCCCCGGGCACTTCCCTAGGAAACGACCGAGTAGCGCCCTCCACCCGACGGCTTCACTCTCCTGGCAAAGCCCAA
>JAFAHH010000865.1 GCA_019237355.1 Acetobacteraceae bacterium
CGGATGCTGATCGAATTGGAAGCCCGCGACGGCTACTATCGGCCGAAGTAGTCGAGCCCGGTGGGTTACTTCACCGCGCGTGACCTGCGGCACCTCGACCGTACTGCAACGGATTTGCTAACGTCGTATTATCGCTATTCGCGCCTATACGCGATACTGCTCCGCATCTCGGTGCATCGATGCGAAGGCTGTCCGAGCTCATGCCGGAGGAGAGCTTTACGCGATTCGCTAGGCCCCAGGGTGCGCCTGACCGGCCCGGCAGCCACGGGTGACTCGATTGTGAGCCGAGATGCGCAGGACCCGCCATTACTACCCTGCCCAAGCAAGGCTACGATGCCGGCTCAACAAGGGGGAACGTAGGGAATGAGCCTCAAGCTTGTGCCCAATCCGGCAAACGTGTTGCAATTCCCCCCGGAGCGAATCACGCAGCCCACGGTGGAAATGGTCCAGCAAGCCACGCCTGGCCGCGCGCTGGTCGCCTCGATCCTGGAAGAAAGGGGGCTGCCGGCTGCGGATCTCCAGCAAGGATTCGAACGCGACACCGCCCGGCAATTGGCTTTACTGGAACCGATGCTGGGGCGTGATGGCGCGATCATGCAGCTCCGCACCGTGCTCGATGCCCATCTCAAGCAAGCGGGTCAGGCTTGCTCGGATTACCGGGAGGCAGCCGACCGGATGATCGCGCTGGAGGTGCGGGCTGAGGCGCTGCATCGGCAAAAGCCCTGGCTGTGCGGAACCCTAGCCGGCGAGGTATATCGGGCGCGCGCCGAATTCCGAACCCGCGCGCTCGCAGCCCGGGCAGCCGCCGACGCTGCGCTAGGTGTTGCTGAAGGCCTGGCTTGTTACATTCGGAGCGCGCCGGGAATGCCGGCCGAAACCTGGCAGCTCACTCTTCCGCTCGCGATTCCGGTCACCCACAGCAGGTAAGGTTCGCAATCAAAATGACAGGCCCGGCACGACTTTGCACACGGGCTTGTCCTCATGTTTCAGGAGCATCTGGCCCATTGGCCAAAACGTGGAGCCCCTAACGGCTTTCCGATCACGTCTACTCCCCGCCGGCCATTCTATCATAATCTGCTGCGTCCCTTCCTAGAGAGGGCATCAGAACCAGCAACGGTCCGTGGCCCTGGAGGCTAACTCAATGGACGCCGATTAAGTCGAATAATATTTTTCCAGGGGACAGACTGAGTCTGGGTCCATGTTCGCCTCACGGGCGCCACGGCGATCGCAAGTGCGACCGCACGCGCCAGGATCCTGCCATGCGGGATGAGGAAGACGATGCCACCGCCGTAGACGGCCGAATACCGACCCAGGAACCCGTCCAGGGCCGTCTTTAGCGAACCGCCGATGCTGCTCTGGGTCACGATGAACATAACCGCGTTCGCATTATCGCTTCGGCGAAGTCGGTGGCATTTCGCCCGGCGCCATGCAGGACGCGGGCGACCCACCTGGCATTGCCGACGCGTCGAATGCAACGGGAGACCCAGACCGGCTATGTGAGGTTCGCAACTTCGCAGCAAGCGCTGCGGCGGATGACGATGTGGTTTTCGTTTCGGTCACCGTCGGGTTGACCTTGGCTGCCACGCAGTCGGCTCCGGGCTGAAACTCCTCACGCGATCAGGAGGGGTGCGGGATGGCGGGCGGCCAGGCTGCGTCCTTGGCCGCTCGGACATCCTCAGCAGCTCCGTTACAAGCCCGGCCTCGCGCTCTCCGCGTGCTCGCGTCGGATCGTTACCAAGTGATTGACCCAGCACGAACTCATGACTGCTGCAGAGCGCTTGGCTGAAGCAGCAACATCAGGAAACACGATGCGACGCGCGTCAGTCTGCGGCTGCCCTGCCATCCGGTGTGGAGTTGACGCTTTCCTTCAGAACCTTGCTTGGCCGGAAGCGCACCGTCTTTGTAGCGCGAATGGTAATCGTTTCACCGGTCTGGGGATTGCGGCCCTGGCGCTCTCCGCGCTCTGCAACATCGAATACCCCGAGGCCCGCTAATCGTACTTCTTGGCCAGATGCAAGTGCTTGGGTGATGGCCTCAAATGCGGCTTCCATGGCCTGACCGGCCTGAGTTTTTCCGAGACCCGTCGCCGCGGTTACCTTTTCGATCAGTTCAGATTGATTCATTCGCAACCCTTCTCCTCAGCTTAGCTGAACATGCAAAAGCGAGTGGATTCGCACCAGGACAGGACTGCCGCGAGGCCTTTCAAAAAGGCGGGATACTGGCAGGTTGAATATCGAATCATCCAGCCCGGCTGAATTCCTTAGGAGTGACGCCGCCTTGAGGCGACTGCCCA
>JAFAHH010000868.1 GCA_019237355.1 Acetobacteraceae bacterium
AGCCTTCGTGCGGAAAGCACCCCTTGCCCGCAGCATTACTATGTTGCGCATGTTCGGCACGAACCTCGCCCTGCTTTGGAATATTCTTTCCGGGCCGAAGCCGCTCGAGGACAGCGCGCTTTGGCTGCGACATCAGAACCTTGCGACATTTGCGACATCCCACGGACCGGCCGAAGTTGCGCGAGGGCCGCAACACTTTTGGCGATGGCATCAGAAAAGCTTATTTGACCGAACCTGCGCCGGCATTACAAGCGCGAGGTGCAGTTTATCTGCTAGTTGGATCCAGCCGGATTCGCTCGCAAATGCAGGTTCGTTTTGCTTGCATCCATGTAGAACTACGATCAAGGGAGCCGAGCTAGGAAGCTGATCGGGAATGTATTTGAACATGCGCAAATTGCCGGGATTTGATCCAAAATTGGAGACTTCGATCGCCGTTGCTGCGTGAGCTCGAAGCACTGCTTTGGACAAAAGACCGCAAACTCCACACGCAATAAGCAAAGCCCTCCAGCTTGTCCTCACAAGCCCTGGTCTGTCTTAAGCGACGCCTTTTTGTTTGCGGCTGAATCTCATGTGCGCCTCGTGTTTGGATAGCCTCTTTGGCAGCAGCTCCGGGATGGCCGAGTGCCACGCAGCTATCACTATGGCAGCAATATCCGATCTGTTCCAGAACAACATCGGCTGCGCTCGTAAGCAAAAGAGTGGTCGACAGCACCAACCATATCATTAGCTATCATATCATTAGTGAGGAGCATTGTTGAATGTGGTGAGAATAGTATTGTGAACATGCCTTGAGCGTGAAGTTGAGATGCTTCCGTTCACGTTGGAGCAGCGAGCTAGCCACACGGCTCCTTCGGAAGGGCCGAATCGAATTCGTGGCGAGGCCCATAGCTGCTTTTGGTTGCTCGGCCTATCTAGGAGAATGGTGCCGCGTCAGACCGCTGAGCGGCAGGAGCGGAGGAATGAAGTCAGGATTCGGCACTCAAGGAGCGCCGGTCAGCCGGCGCCTGTCCCGCGTGCATTGACCGGCTGAAACCGATCTGCTTATGTTAACTCGGATCGATTTGCTTACACCCGTTCATAACTATCCCTCGTGGAGCCGAGCCAGGGACTGCGTCAATGCCACGTTGCAAGTTGTGTCTGCCAATTGCTGCAAAATCGTTAGTGAATGTTTTGATGATGTTTCTCGGTTCGGCTGAACGGCGTTCCCCGCCCCGGCCTGAGAAGTCGCGGGCCCCGCGCGTAGCGGCCGTCAAGGATGGCCGCAGGCCATCGCTGAAGGCGAGCGCAGCGTCCTGTCTGCTGAGCATCTGCAGCAGCTTGGGGGTGAAAGTTCCCTGTGCAATCTGATGGAGGTGATGCACAAGCGAATCGTAAGGGCGGAACCATGAGGAACCGTCTGATGGAAACGCGGAGCAAAATCGCGACCCGCCGAACCGAAACCGATACGAGGCAATCCTGGGCGGGACGAGCGGGCAGGAAGCTCCAGCCGGTGTCGGACCCGACATTCAGCGAGCATAGCTATGGCTTCCGGCCCGGGCCGTTCCGCACACCAAAGCGGTAGCGCAGGCGCAAGCCTACATCATCCAGGGCTCCCAGTTCGTCGTAGATTTGGACCAGGGAAATTTTTCGACCGGGTAAAACCACGATCGCTTGATTTAATGGCTGCGGTGGCGGCCCGCGTTGCAGACCGGCGGATGCTTCGGCTTATCCGGCGGTATCAGACGGCCGGCGGGTCGAGCGTGGTCTGCCAGAACTGATCGGGGTTCATCTCCCAACCCTTTGAACCTCTGAATGGCCAGCCCCTTCCGCCCCGCCGCCAAAATCCGCTCGTAAGCACTGGCCGGCCCAGCCACCGGCCCTCCTCCCCATCCAACTTCAAAACCGCCGGCTCCGCATAAGCCCGCAGCCGCTCCACCCGGTCATTCAGCCACCGCGTCTCGGCGCTGCGGAGGCAAGCCCCATCCAGCATATGCTTCTCAGCCACACTCCGCAGGGTGCGGGCCAGCGTAAGCCCCCCATCGGCCCCGACGACCCACCCTCGCTCCCTAGCCCGACTTTCGCTACTTGCGGCCCGGAGTGCGGCAGGGGCCTTGATTTTGCTCGGGTGCGGCCCCGTAGGTCGGCACCACAAGCCGGCTGATCATTTCGGCGCGGGAAGCTCAGCCGCCGCGATCTGCGGCGGCGGCTGCGCCGGCAAGCGCAGCTTCAGCGGCTGCAGCAGGATTGCCTGATCCGCCTCGGGCTCCGTGTAGCGCGACAAAATGATGGTTTGCCCATCGGTCGTCGGCAGATGCACATCAACCATCTGGAGTGCCGCCATTTTGTCCAGCAGCGAGCGCGCGTCAGACCCGGCGCGAGAGGACCGCAGCCGCTGCTTCAGCGTGATCTGCAGACAATACGCCATGAACGCAACGAAGATGTGTGCCTCGATCCGCTCGTCCTTCTGATGATAGATCGGGC
>JAFAHH010000141.1 GCA_019237355.1 Acetobacteraceae bacterium
TGGGCAGGCTGACGTTCTGCTGCAGGCTGAGGGCTGCCTGTTGATAGGCGAAATAATAATCGACCCTATAGTCGAACGTTACGCGAACAAATGACAGCCCGTAAAACGACGTCGAGCGGATATTGTTGACGCCCGGGGTCGGCGCCAAGCCGACCTCCATCGGAATCGTGTAATAGCGTTCCATCTCCTCGGCGGAAAGACCCGGCGCCTGCGCTGTGATCTCCAAAATCACCGGCGCTGGGTTCGGATAAGCCTCGATATTCAGCTTCGAGAACGCAAGGAGTCCGGCGCCGACAAAGACCAGGAGACCCAGCAGAATGATCGGCCGGCGCGTCAGGCCGAACGCGAGTATCGCTCTCAACATTGCGCGTCGCTTTCTATGTTCGACCGATCACTGCGACGCCGTGGCCAAGGCGTTGTCCAGAAAGAGGGCGCCGTCGGTGGCGACCCGCTCGCTGGGTTTGAGGCCCTCCAGGATCTGATCGTATCCGTGTTGCTGGAGGCCGACCCTGACCGTACGCTGCGTGAAACGACGGCCGTCGGTCGTGACCCACACGGTCATCGTCCCGTCTCCTTCGCGGACGACGCCACTTTCCGGAACGGCAGCCGAGTTGACGAGTTCGCCGATGCGAATAACGAAGGTAGCGAACATCTGCGCGCGCAGCTCGTGTTGCGGGTCGGCGACCTCGGAGCGGACCTGTATGCGGTGCGTGTTGGGGTCGACGGACGCCCCGATGTTGGTGATTTTGCCTTTGAAGACCCGATCCGGAAACGCCGCCACGTTGACGTCGACCTCTTGTCCTAGCTGGAGCTGCGGGATGTCAAGCTCGGGCACGTTCGCCAGCATCCACATCGTCGAAATATCGGAGATTGTGAAGGGTGCCGGCGTATTGCCCGGCTGCACGTAAAGCCCGATTGCCGCATTGCGTGCCGTCACGCGACCGTCAATCGGGCTCGGCACCGGCATCTGTGAATCGACCCGGTGCATGGCGATCATCTGGTTAATCTCGGCGTCGGTTTTGCCGAAGATGCGCACCGCGTTGCGCGCGGCGTCGAAGTTCCCTTCCGCGGTCTTGTAGTCTGAGGTCGCCTGCTCGACGTCCTTTTGCGCCGCTCCCTTTGCGGCAAACAGCTCCTGGGCTCGCTTCAGCGCCTTGGTCGTCAGCTCAACCTGGGCCGCAGCTTGGATCAGGGTGCCCCCGGCGCTGGCCAGATCGGGGCTGTCAATGTCGAATAGAACCTGACCTTTCTTGACATCGTCGCCGGCTTTGGCGAACAGCCTGGTGATACGTCCCGGATAAGGGGTGAACACCTGGAGCGAGTTGTCCTGGTTGAAGTCGATATTGCCGACCGCGTCGTGCGTGATTCCGAACAGCCGTTCCTTGACCTCCTCGACCTTCACGCTCTTCAGCTGCGCGTCGTTCAGTGTCAGGCTGTTATCGCCAGTCGGGCGAGGCGCATCCGGAGTCGCGGCGCGGGCCGACGATGCCTCCGCCGGCCTCGCCATCGAAAACATCTGATCCAGCGAGCCGCGAGGGAAGAATACGAGATACGCGCCTCCTAGCGCAGCAACCGTGACGACCGTCACCGCAGCGAGCCTCAGGCACCGTGAGAGCTTTCGCTGGGCTGGGTCGACTAGAATTCGTATGCAAAAGATCATCAATGCAACTCGAGGTGGATCAATACGCTACCGCGTGTGCACCGCAGCAAAGTGGCTATCCTACACCCGAGCGCGCTTCTCCGGCCTTTCCGGAACATTAACATTTCGCAATGCACACTCCCGGCAACACGGTTCATTGGCTTGGTGATCGGGCGTCACGCTCCCTAGTCCGGTCTTAAAGTGGTCGGCAACCCGCTTCGCCTAGTCGTCAGATATCACGTAGCCAATGCCGCGAAACGTATGTAGCAACTGCGGCGAGAAGGTCTCGGTCGATCTTGCGTCGCAGGCGGCTGATCTGCACATCGATAACATTGGTCTGCGGATCGAAATAATAGTCCCAGACGGCTTCGAGCAGCATGGTCCGGGTAACAATCCGTCCCCGATTCCGCACCAGATATTCGAGAAGGCGAAACTCGCGCGGTTGAAGCTTGATGTGCTTGCCTCCCCGCTCCACTGCCGTGTCCACAAATCCAGCTTCAAATCGGCTATGCACAGCTCGCGGCCCTCTTCCCTATTCGCGCCCCGGCGAACCAACACCTCGAGCCGTGCTAGCAACTCGGAAAAAGCAAAGGGCTTGGTCAGATAATCGTCGTCCCCACTACGCAGACCTCGAACACGCTCGTCCAGGGCTCGCAAGCGCGCTTGGGATCAACACTGGGATGTCTTACCGAGATCCCGTAGTTTCGCCACGATCGAGAGGCCATCTACTTCGCCCAGCAGCATCCGATCGAGAATAATGACATCCCAACGTTCGTTCGTAGCAAGGGACAGTCCGTCAACGCCGTCGCGAACCCGAGTCGGCGTGTGCCCTGCCTCCTTGAGCCCGTTACAGATGTAGCGGGCAGTGTCCGCCTCATCTTCAATAACGAGACAGCGCATCCGGCGCGCTCATGCAAACCAACGGCAACAACGACCCTTCGGTTATTCGCGCTTCGAGGCTTCTGACACACCAGATCTCGAGCCATCCTGTTGGAGCAGGGGTCACGGAATGAACTCGATATCCCAGTTTTTGTGAGGCGGGACGTCCGTGCGGTTCCACCAGCCGCCGCCGAGCGCCTGAAACAATGCCGCTGCATCGGCGTAGCGCGCCGCCTGGGCCTGGACGAGGGCAAGAAGTGCGGTATCGTAGGTATTCTCGGCCTGCAGCAGGCCCAGATAGCCGATAGCGCCGAGCTGCAACTGCATGCGCGTGATTTCGAGGCTCTTGAAGGCGGCGCGCTCGGCGGCATAGGTCGCCTTCAGGGTATCCGCATCCGAGATGACTGTGTGCAGGCTGTCGGCGACGTTCTGCAAGGCGGCGATGACCGTGCTGCGGTACATCTCTGCGGCCTGGTCAAAGGCGGCGTCGGCAGCGCGTTTTCTGTGCAGCAATGTGCCGGCGTCAAAGACGGTTTGCGTCACGGTTCCGATCAGGGTCCAAAAGGCGGTTCCAGGGGTGTCAAACAATCGGTTGATCTGATTGGAGGCGACGCCGGCGCTGGGAGTGAGCGTGAAGCTCGGCAGTATCGCGGCGACGGCGACGCCGATCGAGGCGCTGGCGGCGTGCAGCTGCGCCTCGGCGGCCAGCACATCCGGCCGCTGCGCGATCAGTTTGGAGGGCAGGCTGACCGGCAGCTCCTGCGGGAGGTGGATCGACGCGAGCTCGAATTTTTCGGACGGTTCCTGGCTCGGAAAGCGGCCGATCAGCGCGGTCAACAGGTCGCGCTGCACCGCCAGCTGCTTCTGCAATGGCGGCAACGTGGCTTCGGCCTGGGCCAAAGTCGCCTCGACGGCGGCGACGTCCGCCTCGGCGACTTGGCCGAACTGCAGTTGCTTGTGCAGGATGTCGAGTGACTCGGTCTCGATCCTGATGATTTCCTCGGTCGCCGCAATCTGGCCCCGCAGCGAGGCCTCCTGCACCACCGCTGCGATGACATTGGAGGTCACGGTCAGGTAGGCCGCTTCGAGCTCGAACCGCTGATTTTCGGCGGTGGCCTCGAGCGACTCGACCTGCCGCCGGGTGCCGCCGAAGACGTCCGGCGTGTAGCTGACGGCGAGCTGAGCGGTGTAGAGGGTGAACCACGGTTTGCCGGTGGCCGAGGCGGGGGAGACCGCACCGGTTGCCGTCTTGTTGCGGCTCGGCGAAAAGCTGACCGTGGCGATGGGGAAGAAGGCGCCCTGCTCGGCATAAACGTTTTCCCAGGCCTGGCGCAGCGCCGCTTCGGCCGCCGGCAAGCTCGGATTATGCGCGATCGCCTCTTCGACCAGCCTGGTCAGCGCTTCCGAGTGGAATAAGGTCCACCATTGGCCCGGAATATCGAGGTCTTGCAGAAAGCGCTGCGCATCGCCGCCCCTCACATCGGCTGAACTGGTCTGCTGCGGCAATGGCTGCGCCGTATAGCCGCTGACATCGGGTGGCGGCGGCGGCTCGAAATCCGGCCCGACCGCGCAACCGGCGATACTTAACAGGAAGATGGTGAGACAGAGCCGGCTCAAGTGAGGTTTCCGTTGCTCTCTACGCGTCGCTTATTCGGCCGACGCTAGAAGTGGAAAATCATATCCGCCGCAAACAAACCCGTGTCCCGCTTGTTGGCGACAACGCCGCCCGTGGAGTAGCCATTGAACGCCGGAGTGCCGCTCGAATGCCAATAAGAGATCTCCGGCCGGAATTCGATCTGGGGCGACATCCAATGCTGCCAGCTCAGCGCCATTTCGTAATATCGCGTACGGCCGCCCGTGCCGGTCCTCCAACCCTCCGGGTCGGCGTAGATTTCCGGACGGAATGTGATGTTGTCCAGCGGATTGGGAGTAAAATTGACGTAGAGGACCGCGCCGATCGAATGCACGTGGCACGAGAGCGAGTTAATATCGGGGCAATACGCCAGGTTCGGCGCGTTGAACTGCACGTTCTGCGGAGAAAACGGGGTCCCGCCACCTTGAAAAATGGCTACTGCCGCAGGGTTGCGCAGGTTCGGAACACCGTTTTCATACTCGTAATAGTTCTCGAAGTCGATGTGCCATTGATCATTGAACCGGTGATAATAGGTGTAGCCAAGCCATTGTAAATTGTTGTAACCCCACCTTCCATTATTGAGGGCGTTCGCGCACGGGTAAAAGTTATCCCAGCCGTCATCCCAACTTACGCGCACGCAAACGGTGCCGGAGGGTTGATTGCCCGGGTCTCTCCGGTAATTCTGCCCGGGGTAGAGTGGGTTCGGGCCGAAGAGATTGGGGAGTGAGCGGCAACAGTTCCATATCGGCGTTTCGGTGCCGTCGGAGAGGCCCAATTGCACCAGGAGACTCGGATTGATCTGCAACGATGTCACAATACCATTGTTGGTGTAGTTGTCCCAGGTATAGGTGAGCGAATGGGTGTAGGTAATATTGTTCGGCGCGAGCTGCGCTTCGATGTCCGGGATCGAAATGTAGCGGCCGATGCGGACCTCCAAGCCGTCAATAGCGGCGTTGAAGGGTTTCGGCCAGTATAAGTCGGTATATTCCATCGGCACGTCCCAGCCGTAGATGTAGTTGTGGCCGTTGAATTGGTAGCTGCCCAGGCCATAGGAATTGGTGTAGCGATAATTTTCGCCGTAAAGGAACGAGAGTCGGAAGCCCCAGTCGAAATTTTCGGTCTGCACGGTATCGGGCAATCGCTCGAGATAAATCACCGCCTGGTCGAGTTGCGCGGTATTCGGGGTATAGGCGTACCCGATCGGAGAATTGCCGCCGGGCTGCTGTGAGTTGGTGCTGAGGTTGAACCCTCCATTTATCCAGCCATAGAATTGTATGTGGTTGTCATACATCCATTTACCAACCGACGTGTTTGCGATCGCCGCCATGAACGGCGAATCGACGGAATTGGGCCGGGTCACGCCGATCGGGGTGACAGCGCCCATCGGCCATTCGGTGTACGGCATCGGCGGCGTCGTTGCGGCGGGCCTTGGCCAGCCCTCGATCCGCGAGGGCGGCGCGTTCGGGTCCTCGGGCGGCCCGGCCTGGCCCCATTCAAGCCGGTAGTAGTTGTACAGGCGCGTCAGGAAGTCCTCGCCGAGATACGCGTCGAGGCACGCATAGTTTTTATAGACGTCTCCCGGTGTTGCACAGCTCGACGGCGGCGGGGGCGTCGGCGCAACTAGTTTACCGGAGGCCTGACCGGTCGTCAAAAGAGGCGGCTGCTCCGTCCCGCTCGGTCCGCTCGTCGCCGCCGAATCCGCCAGCGCCGCGTGCTGAAGCACCGCAACAACCCCGAGTGCGAAAACTGCCCTCAGCATGAGGTTAGGCAAATTAGATCCCCCTTTTTAGGTTCGTTCGCCCTTAGCGGTTCGGTGTCGCAATCGGTTCACAGGCTCACTTCAACTGGTGACTTTGGCCCGTCGGGTTTGGGCGATCGAAAGCCCCCCAGAGCCTAAGCTCGGCGGGTATAGCCGGCTTATTTACCGGCGGTCACCGGTCATGGCCATACTGTTATTTGTTTGCGACGGCCTCACGCACGGTCGCCACACAATGGTTGTGAACACGTGTGGTGTTGAAGTTGGCCGCGAGCGTCTTGTTCGATCCGGTCATACGCCGCATTTGCGCCTCGCAGGCTAGGACATCGGAGGAATTTGCTGGTGCCGTCAAGTTGGCGGGTGACTGGCTCGTAGCCAAAGATTGTGCACCTGCCGGATAGACCGAGAGCAGGGCCAATGCGCCGGCCTCGATCATTCGCTTTAACATAATGCTAACTCCTACCGAATGCGCGCACAAGACAGGGAGCGCGCCAGAAGAGCAAAATGTTATGTCTTACCCACATAATGATTCCATGCTGGTTTTTGCTGTTCGTATTAAAAATTCCTAAGTACCTTTGCGCGCTCGCCTTAGTGTTGATCTCATGCCTCCTTACCGCCGTGGCGGCCGTTTCCGAGCTGGCCGGAGGCACCTGCTTCCGGCTCGCGTACCGATAATCGATAACCGATGCGCCTCTCAGTTATGAGTTACCTCGGCCGAGCTGGGCGGCTTCGATCTTGCGACGTAGTCCGCCGATGATGACGCGTAACGGCTGCAAGCTGCCTGGAAGCGTTCGCCCCAGATCTCCCGCTAATTTGAGGATACGTCAGAACCTTTTCCGCATAGCGGGACAAGAACGCAAAGCAGCTTGCATTCGAGTCGGGTCAGCGTCACCTGTTTCCAAGTGCTGTTGCAGGCGTCGGGATCATTACCTTGGAGCCGGGCGATATGATCGCGTTCCGGGTCGCCCTGGGAACCGGGGCCCGCAGGTGAGCGGAGTCATCCGCGTGGATAGCAGCGCCGCGGGCCCCGCCCAGGTCTCTGCGAAAAAGGTTCACGCCGGCGTGGTTCGTAGTCGCGTAATATTTCTGATTAGGCGTATTCTATTGACGGATTCTGGCGGAGAGGGAGGGATTCGAACCCTCGGTAGTTCGCCCGGAATCCAGCGTTTCTGCCAGTCTTGTACCCTCGGTTGCAGCCGATCTGCACCCCTATAGTGCTCCACTTTGCACCCCTTTGGCAGCGCAATTGTGCGATGCTTCTGCGGCTGCGGAACTCGTTCGGGAATGGCGGTTAACCCCGTACCAATCCGCCGTCTATCGGGATCACCGCGCCCGTCACATAGTCGGACAAGTCGGTCGCAAGAAACTCGACGACCTTGGCACAATCCTCGACCGTCCCGAGCCGCCGCAACGCGACCCATTCGGCTCGATCCCTATTGCTCTGGACGCTACCGGGAATGACCGTCGCCATAATGCGCCCGGTCGCGATCACGCCTGGGGCTATGCAGTTCACCGTGATCCCGAAAGGCCCGAGATCCTGCGCCGAATACCGCGTATAATGGGCGATAGAGGCCTTCGCAGCGCTACAGTGGGCATACCCTTCGTCGATGGACGGCGCGGTCCCGGCGACCGAGCTTACCGTGATGATCTTTCCCGACCGCTGCTGCTTCATTATCGGGCCGACAGCCGTTGCAGGAATACACCGTCCCGAACAGGTTCATCTCCGTGACAAGCTGAAGAGCACCGGATCGAGCGTGCTGGCTTTCGTGTCGACGGGTCTTCCCCGACCTCCACCCGCGTTCGCCACGAGCACATCAATCCGGCCCCACACCTTGCCGACCCGCGCCACCATCGCCTCGACCGCCTCGTGATCGCGGACATCGACCTGGAAGCCCAAAGCGGTCCCGCCTAACGCCTCGATCTCAGCGACCGTACTCTCGGCAGTCATATCCTTGGCTTCGGCCTCGAACTCTTCGTATGAGTGCAGGTTCAGGTCGGCGACTGCGATCTTGGCCCCCAGCCCGGCGAGTCGTTCGTGTAAGCCCGCCCCAGACCTCGGGCCGCCCCTGTGACGATCGCCACCTTCCCGTCCAGTTTTTCCATGCTGGCCTCCGATATGTCCACTACGCGCTATGTTAGTCTAGTCATAGCCGGTCACGGCGAGGGCATTTTGCGTATATAGGGGTTCGAGGATTCGAGCGTGGACATCCAGGTCAACGACATCATTGATCGAGACTCTATCGCCCAAACCGAGCGGCTGATCCGACCTCATATTCGGCGGACTCCTGTGATCGAGGTCGATGCGGCGGATTTCGGTCTGGGTGCCGCGCGCTTCA
>JAFAHH010000973.1 GCA_019237355.1 Acetobacteraceae bacterium
CGGCTGCCAGCAATTCAGCCAGGCGTTCCGCAAGCCGCGTGGCCTGTTCCTGAGCATCCCCCATAAGGACCTTATCCCGCGCATCCTGGGCCATGCGCATTTCGACCACATCGAGGCGATCGTGGTCACGGACGGCGAGCGCATCCTTGGTCTCGGCGACCAGGGTGCGGGCGGCATGGGCATCCCAATAGGCAAGCTCTCGCTTTATACCGGCTGCGGTGGCCTTCACCCCGCGACCACGCTCCCGGTCGTATTGGATGTCGGCACCGATAACCCAGAACGCCTGTCCGATCCGCTCTACATCGGTTGGCGTCACGAGCGGGTGCGGGGCCAAGCGTACGACGACTTCGTCGAGGCATTCGTTCAGGCCGTAATCGAGCGCTGGCCACACATCCTGCTGCAATGGGAGGATTTCGCGCGCGACAACGCCACTCGGCTGCTCGAGCGCTACCGCGACCGGCTCTGCACCTTCAACGACGACGTCCAAGGCACGGCGGTAGTTGCAGCCGGTGCGCTGCTCGCGGCCGTGAACGTCACCGGTGTGCCCATGCGGGAGCAGCGGATCGCGGTGCTCGGCGCGGGCGGGCATCGGCATCAGCACCCTCCTGCTGCGGGCCATGATCGAGGACGGCCTGCCTGAGGCAGACTCCCGACGGCGCTTCTATCTGGTCGACCGCGACGGCCTTTTGGTCGAGGGCATGCCGGGTCTTCTGTCGTTTCAACAGCCCTTTGTGCAGCCGCGCAAAGCGGTCGCAGGCTGGGCCTTGGAGCGCGAGACCATGGTCGGGCTCGGTGATGTGGTCCGCAACGCACGCCCGACGGTGCTGATCGGCGTGTCGGGCCAGCCGGGGGCGTTTCCGGAAGGCGTGGTCCGGGACATGGCCGCCACGGTCGAGCGGCCGGTCATCTTCCCGCTCTCGAACCCGACCTCACGCGCCGAGGCGATGCCAGCGGATCTCATGTCTTGGACCGAGGGGCGGGCGGTCGTGGGCGCGGGCAGCCCGTTCCCGCCCTTGCTCAAGAACGGCAGTTACGTCCGGGTGGACCAGACTAACAACTCCTACGTCTTTCCGGGCATCGGGCTGGCCGCCATTGCGGTCCGCGCGCGGCACATCTCGGATGGCATGCTGATGGCCGCGGCACGCGCGCTTGCAGGCGTCTCGCCGGCGCGGCTCAACCCCAACGCCAATCTCCTTCCGCCGGTGCCGGAGTTGCGCGACGTGTCGCTGCGGGTCGCGCAAGCGGTCGCCCTGCAGGCGCGCAAGGAAGGGCTGACCGAGCCGATGGACGCGGGCGACATGTACCGGAAGATCCGGGACAAAATGTGGACCCCAGTCTATCGCCCCTATCGGCGCAGCACTTGATACCAACATCCCTGTCGGGCGACATGGAAAATGAGGATCTTCCTCACTTTTGGTGCAGTTTGATCTTATACGAATCGCGCAAATCGGTGAGAAGATGGTGATTTCATCACCCCTCCGCGGTTCAACAATCATTGTCAGCATCGTACTGTCGCTCGTTCCGAACGAGCTCATCGTGCACCAGGTTTTGCCGGGTGCCGACCGGATGATGCTCATGGCCCGGCCGCGATGCCGCGGGAACCAATACGCGCCGCCACACCATAGGGCTGATCCAAGCAGCCAAACCTTTAGCTGAACAATGGCGTGGTCATCGGAGATCGGCGCGGCCGGCGCTGTCGTGTCATAAGCTAAATTAATTACTGCCCAGGCCCGGTTTGGCCATGGGCGCCCCACAGATCCTCATGCTCTACCGGCCTATCGTAAGACCGCATGTCCGCTCAATGGCGAGATCCGTTATCTTGTGAATTCGACAGCACGCCCGATGTCATGGCGAAGCTCATGCGCAAGTTGGGCGAACGTTACGAGCTGGTGCACGTCTGCTACGAGGCAGGTCCGACCGGATATGGACTGTACCGGCAGATCCTGGCGTTGGGCCATACGTGCACGGTGGTCGCACCGTCGCTGATTCCGCGGCGGCCGGGCGACCGGGTGAAGACCAACAGGAGAGATGCGCAATCCCTGGCCCGCCTGCTGCGTGCAGGCGAGCTGACGGCGGTCTGCGTTCCCGATGAGACACATGAGGCAGTACGAGGCTTGGTGCGCACGCGGGCGAGGGCAATCGAGAACTACCGGCGCAAGCGGCAGCACGTCACCTCGTTCCTGCTTCGGCACGGACGTTCCTACCAAGAGAAACCCAGCTGGAAAGGTCGGCATCTGCGCTGGCTTGACGGGCAGGCCTTTGCACACCCGGCGCAAAGGCTGGCATTCCAAGAGATGCTGAGCGCGGTGCGCGCGGCTGCCGAGCGCATCGGGCGCCTGGAGGCGGCGCTGATCGAGATTGTAGACTGCCGGAATGATGATGGCGAAAGCAACCGGGAAGGCGGCGAGCAGCCCGAGACCCCCAAGGATCAGCCAGGTCTCGTTCCCGTCCCAGATCGGCGGAGGCTGAGGCTAAACACGTGGTACAGCCAAACAGCGTGGCTGATAATCTCGGCCGGGAACCGATGCCGCCGGTAAGAGGTGGGCTGGGATGTCATCCCGTCACCCTCGCCCACTTCCCGTTCGAGCGCCAGCGTCGGCTAACTTGCCAATGCCTATCGCGCGCCGCCTAAGCTTCGTTCCGTGACGCGCTGAACAGCGTTGGTTAGGATTGTCCCTCAGAGGGCAGCCGTGTAGATTCGGCTGCCGTAACGGAGCCGGACCGAACTCGCCTGCAAAAACCGTCCGCCAACCAGCTCGATGCTGGTCCATGAGCTTGAGGAGGAATCCATGGTAAGCCCAACCGCGGAGATCGCCGTCGGCGAAGGTCTGGAAGAGTCTAGTTCGACCACGCCGGACCAGGTGCAGCAGCTTGTCGCCAAGGCGCGGGTTGCACAGGCTGTATTCGAAACATTCTCGCAGGAGCAGGTGGACGCGATCGTCCGCGACTTCGCGAAATACGTGTACGACAATGCCGAGTCGATCGCGGCTGGCGCGCACCGGGAGACTGGCCTCGGCGTCTATGAGGACAAGGTGGCCAAGGCGAAGGGCAAGGCTCGCGTCATTTGGAATAACCTTAAAGGAAAGAAGTCCCGCGGCGTCATCGGCGAGGATGAGGACGCGAACCTTGTGTTCATCGCCAAGCCGATGGGTGTGGTGGCGGCGGTTTGCCCCGTCACCAACCCGGTCGTGACCCCGATGTGCAATGCGATGTTCGCGCTCAAGGCCGGCAATGCGGTGATCTTCGCCCCGCATCCGAAGGCGGAATACGCCACCCGCGACCTGACCCGCGCCTATCGCGACATCCTGAACTCACACGGCGCGCCGGAAGATCTGGTGCAGATGGTCACCAAGGGCTCGGTCCAGACCACCCAGGCACTGATGCAGTCGGCGGACGTCGTCGTCGCCACGGGCGGAGGCGGCATGGTGAAGGCTGCCTATTCCTCCGGCAAGCCGTCGTACGGGGTGGGCGCCGGCAATGTTCCGGTGATCATCGACCGCGACGTGGATCTTCGGGACGCCGCCGAGAAGATCGTGGCCGGCGCTTCGTTCGATAACGGCATCATCTGCTCGCATGAGCAATTCGTGCTGACCCCCGAGGAGCACTACCGAGACACGATTGAGCAGTTCCTGGCCACAGGAAAGGTTTGGTTCACCGATGGCAAGGCGCAGGTCGAGAAGCTACGCAACGTCGTTTTCCATGGCGGACACCTGAACAAGGACGTTGTCGGCCGGCCGGCGCGCGAGATCGCCGCGAAGGCGGGGATCGACATCCCCGAGAGCGTGCGCGTGATCCTGCTTCCGGCCGAGGGGGCCGGAACGGATGACGTGCTGGCGAAGGAGAAGCTCTGCCCGGTCGTTGCCATCCTGCCTTACAAGACGTTCGACGAAGCGGTGGAGAAGGCGAAAGCCAACTTGCTGGTCGAGGGCGCCGGGCACTCAGCCGCGCTGCACTCCAACAACGAAGAGCATATCCGGCAAATGGGCGTGGCGCTGCCGATCAGCCGGCTGGTGGTCAACCAAGCGTCGGCGCTGACGGCGGGGGGGTCTCTCACCAACGGGTTTGCGCCCACCACCACGCTCGGCTGCGGCTCTTGGGGCGGCAATTCCATCTCGGAGAATCTGGACTACAAGCACCTGATGAACGTTTCCCGGATTGGAAAGGTAATCACGCACAAGAAGGCGCCAACCGACGCCGAAATCTGGGAGGAGTGATTCTGCTGACTAGTCCTGCTTGGTTTGCAGTGCGTGCTGCTCCGTCAGGATAATGGCGCATGAGTGAAGAAATCACCGGACCGGCCCTGCGCATTACGATCGAGGGGAAGAGTTTCGAAACGTCGGCCTCGGTAACCATTCTCCAGGCCTACAGTCTGGCTGGCGAACCTCTTCTGAAGAACGTTGGCTGCATGGGCCAAGGCGTCTGCGGATCGTGCCGCTGCATGGTACGACGGGCCGGATCGCGCGAGGTTACGACCGAACTCGCCTGCGAGACGCTGGTGCAGGAAGGAATGCAGGTCAGCTTCGTCGACTACTTTACGCCACGACGACCGCACGTCTATCAGATCGAGGATGTTCGAGACAGCTGGCGGCTTGATGAACAGCTGAACGAGTTGTTTCCCGAGGCCAAGCATTGCCGCCATTGCAGCGGTTGCGACCGGGCCTGCCCAAAAGACATTCAGGTACAACGAGGCGTGAACTTGGCTGTCGCCGGCGATATCCGGGGAGCGAGTGACGTTTTCGAGACCTGCGTCATGTGTAACCTTTGCACACTCGCCTGTCCGGAATACATCCGGCCGAACCATGTCGGGATGTTCACGCGCCGCGCGGTTTCTGCTTTGGGCCTGCGCCCCAATGATCTGATTGCGAGACTGCGGCAGATTGAGAGCGGGGAGCTAGGCATCGACATCGAAGCCGTGGAGGAGCCGTCAGCGTGAGTCCTGGCATTCCTTACGAGCTTGCGCTGAAGGCGTACCAGGAGACCGAGAGTGCGGATCTTCGGGAAGGACTGCCCTATCAAGCACTGCTGGCCGCGTTCCACCCCGATCACGGCGAAAAGGCCCGGGTGCCGCTCCGGGTCGGAGCGAATCGCGGGGATCCCTGTCAGCCGGACATCGCACGCCTGCTACAAAGCAACGCGCTGATCGATGACGTGGATCTCGCTGGAGCGCAACTCGCCAATGCTGATGTTCTTGTGGTGGGGGGTGGCGGCGCTGGCTGTGCGGCGGCGCTCACGGCGGCAGGGGCCGGCGCGAAGGTGATCCTCGCGACCAAGCTTCGGCTGAGCGACAGCAACACCGTGATGGCCGAAGGCGGTATCCAGGCCGCCCTGGGTGCGGACGACACCCCGCAACGGCACTTTGAGGATACCGTCAAGGCGGGACACTACGCGGCCGACAAGCGGCTCGTTGCACAGATGGTGCTCGATGGCCCCGATGTCGTGCGGTGGCTGATCCAGCTCGGGGTCAGCTTCGACCTAACGGACAACAAGGCGCTCGGCGGGACGATGCTGCGCAAGCGGGCCGGCGGCTCCACCGCGGCGCGCGTGCTATCCTTCCGCGACTTCACTGGCCTTGAGATCATGCGTGTGCTGCGGGAAGCCGTCTATCTCAAGCCCGGCATCGACACTTGGAACCGCTGCCCGATCGTGGAACTCCTGTCGAACGATTACGGGGCCTGCGTCGGCGCTGTCGTTTATAACATGGAGTGGCGGACGCTCGTGCTCGTGCGCGCGTCCGCGGTGATTCTGGCCACAGGCGGCAGCGGGCGGCTGCACCTCAACGGATTCCCGACCTCGAACCACTACGGCGCCACGGCCGACGGGACCGTGCTCGCCTACAGGATCGGGGCGCGATTGCGCGAGATGGACAGCTTTCAGTATCATCCGACTGGGGTTGCCCATCCCGCCTATCTCGCGGGTAGCCTGATCTCGGAAGCCGCCCGCTCCGCCGGAGCAAAGCTGATCAACGGAAGAGGCGAGCGCTTCATCGACGAGTTACGCCCGCGCGACATCGTCGCCGCGGCTATCTTGCGCGAGTGCGCGGAAGGACGCGGCGTGCAGCGGGACGGGCAAGTCGGTGTCTTCCTCGACACCCCGCGGCTCGAAGCTGAGAGGCCAGGCGTCTTAAAGCAGAACCTGTCGGGCCTGCTGCACCTTGCACAGAAATGCCATCTCGACCCGGCCAAGACGCCTTTCCTGGTCTATCCGACGCTGCATTATCAGAACGGCGGTGTAATAATAGACGAAACCGGGGCGACCGATATACCCGGCTTGTTTTGCGCGGGCGAGATCTCGGGTGGTATTCACGGCCGCAACCGGATGATGGGTAACGCACTGCTCGATATCTTCAGCTTCGGCCGCCGGGCCGGAGCCAAGGCCGCCGAGGGCGCCGGACGCCCGCTCGAGGGGCGGTCGGGCATAGGCCACGTCTATGAGTGGCAGCGTCAGCTGACGAGAGAAGGGCTGCCGCTCGACGTGAAGGGGCCAGTACTTTTCCCTAGCTACGGCAACTTCGACTTGCGGGTCGATGCGAAGCTTCGCTCAGCGCGGGTCAGCGACGCCGCCTCACAGCGGGCCACAGCGGGAGCGAGCGCGTGAGCCCGACATACCAGGTTTTGACGTCGGCGGGGGCCTCTGTCGGCACTGATCTCGCTGCCTGGTTGGCGAACGGCGGCGGCACGGGCCTGCGGAACGCCCTCAAGGACCCGCAAGGCGTCATTGGTGTGATCGAGCAATCCGACCTGCGCGGCATGGGGGGCGCCGGCTTCCCGACTCACCGTAAGTGGGCAATGATCGCGGCGCACAAGGACTACGATAAATTCATCGTATGCAACGGCAATGAGGATGAACCGGGCACTTTCAAGGACCGCGTCCTTCTGGAGCACACGCCGCATCAGGTAATAGAGGGCGCCTTGATCGCGGCCGTGGCAACCGGCTCCAACCACGTCGTCATCTACGTGAACCCGCATGAGCGGCGCGCTGTCGCGGCGGTCGAGCTCGCCGTGCGCCAATGGCAGTCCCATGCGTTGCTGGCCGACATGGCGGATGGCGTTGGCGGCACGGTGTCTCTCACGGTCTGCCGGTCTTCGGGCCTTTATATCGGCGGGGAAGAAACCGCTGTCATTGCCACGGTGGAAGGGGGCTTTCCGTTTCCACGCCGGAAGCCGCCCTATCCAGCCGACAAGGGAGTGCGAGGCTGCCCGACGGTTATTAATAATACCGAGACGCTTGCGCACGTGACCCACATCCTGGCCAACGGAGCCGCTTGGTATTGCTCCCTCGGTCTGGGCACGGCGACGGGTACCAAGCTCTATTCCCTTTCGGGTGATGTGCTGCGTCCCGGTCTTTACGAGTTGCCAATGGGGACGACACTCGAGACGCTCGTATTTGAGCATGGCCAAGGCATGCTCCAGGGTCGCAGCTTCAAGGCGGTATTCACCGGCGGTCCCTCGAACACGCTTCTCACGAAGCGCGATCTGGATGTGCCGCTCGACTTCGATTCCGTCCGGGCCCGCCAATCCCGGCTCGGGACCGGAGCCATGATCGTGATCTCCGAGGGAACCAGCATCGTACGAAAGGTGGCAGAGTACGTTGATTTCTTTGCTCATGGTTCCTGCGGGCAGTGTCCGCCCTGCAAGGGTGGCACATACCAGCTCGCCCGCTTGCTCAATCGCATCGATACGGGGCATGGCGTAGGATCCGACCTGGATGCGCTGCGGAGTCTGTGCAGCATATTGCCGGGCAGCGGTCGTTGCGGGTTGATCGATGGCGCGGTCACGGTGGTCGAGAGTTCGCTGCGCACATTTCCGGACGAGTACGAGGCGCAGCTGCTCCGCGCCTGAGGGTAGGCGCAAACTGGGCGAGCGGTCGTCGCTGTCTGCCGCAACGGCACCGTCAGGTTGGTGACTCGCCGACTTGGCCCAGTCCCAACAGATGCTATGGGGCGGGCGGCGAAGAGAAGACACCGTGGCCGCCGTGACCTCAACGGGTGGAGCAACCCCATACATCAGCCGAAAGATGACCTAGCAAATCCCTCGTCACCCTCGGCAACATAGGACTTGAGACCATCTCAAACCCAAGTTCGCATTGTCAAAATTCAGGTGACAGTTGGGCGCAACCTTCCGGACGTCTCGCTGGAAGAAAGAAAATTCCTCAGTTGGATGTTGCCGCAGAGCCACAGTGTATTCAGGGCACCACCGCGTGCGATCGCGAGATCACAGCACCGGCTAGCGCGCGGGATCAACGTCCTCCCTGCGGCTCTGCTTTGTCGAGGGCATGGCGGCAGCCCGTCACTGCTGCGGCGATGCATTGGCGCTAGCTAGGCCCATTCGCGCCGCTCGCCGGCAGGCTGGCGGGCATGGCCACGAAGCGCACCGTCATGAAGGCCCTGCTTAGAGAGCTGTCGCGCAGCAGCGAGCGGTCATCGCTGTTCTGGTGGATGGTCGAGAACCACGACGCACTGGCCGGAGCCGCTGACGGGAAGCGGATCAGGTGGAAACCAACCTGGGCCTACTTGGCGCAGCTCGAACTGCGAGACGCTGACGGCAACCCGCCAACTGAGAGAACGGCGCGGGAAACCTGGTTGCGAGCCAGAGCAGAGGTCAAACGGCAGCGGCAGCAAACAGCCCATGCGCGGGCGGCAATGTTCCCGACGCTGCGCCCGCTCCCAGCGCCACAGACGCAGCCAGCCCGGCCAGCCAATGCGCCACCACTTGCCTCATCCCATTCGCGCCAGCCCGAGGCAAAGCAGGATGGCAATGATTGGGAGACCCAGCTTGCCGGACTGCAAAACACAATCCACCAACGAAGCAGGGTATGAAATGGAGAAACAGAACTCCGTTACGGAAAACGACGGACGCAAGCCGGTGCTGATGGTGCGCTCAGGGCGCGGCAGGCTCGGCGGAAGCGGCATGCTCCTCTACGCCATCCAGCGCGCGCGTGCGCAGGGCAGGCGGATCAAGCCAATGGATGGTGACCTAAAAAGCCACACCCTGGCGGACTACTACCTGAACGACAGCACCGATGGATGCTCGGCTCCCGGTTCAGAGAACACCGCGACGTTCAAGGAGTGGGTGCTCGGCGAACTCGACCAGATGGCCGAAGACGGCATCTCGCGCGTGATCGACATCTCGGGCGGAGACCGGGTGCTGCAGGAGCTGCTCCAGGACCTGCACCTATACACCTTCTGTGACTCGCTCGGCATCCGGTTCGTGTCTCTCTGCATGATCGGGCCGGATGTGGAAGACTTCCGGCATATCAGCGAAGCCGCCGATGCCGGGGACCTACAGCCCGACCGGATGATGCTCGTCATGAACGAGGGCGAGGTCCGCCAGGGACAGAACCCCATCGGCGCATTGGCTGCCCTCGGGGGCCTACAAGCCGCCCAGCGTCCTTCTGGCGGCCCGGAAACGGCCTGTTCGGGACGGG